>CAZDUU010000013.1:0-11890 GCA_964508675.1 uncultured Bacteroidales bacterium
TTAATGACACCTTACCAATTACTTTACCAGCCACAATATATCCAACCGGATCTGCTTCGTATGTGGTAAAGGTTGATGATGATTGCAATACGCCGCCATTGTATTTCTATTTTGACGTCAGTGTAATTCCATCACCTCCGAATAGTCTTCAGGCAGATATTGTTAATGGTTGTGCACCACTGACTGTACATTTTATAGAAGCCAGTCCGGATCAAGGACAAACATACTGGTGGAACTTTGGCGACCCCAATTCGGCTAATTTCAGCGATAGCAAGACACCTGTTCATGTTTATCAAAATCCGGGAACATATTCTGTTACTCTTACTACAACAAATACAAACGGTTGCAGTTCACCATTTTTGGCATTAGATTTAATCCATGTATATGCTGTTCCCGAAGCCAAGTTTGTAACTGATCCTTATACGGTGACCATGGTTAACACAAATGTTCATTTTCTGAACTTATCTGCCGGTGCATCTGACTATTACTGGGATTTTGGCGATGGCGATTCTTCTTCGTTCGAAAGTCCGTATCACCAATATCCACCTATCCCTGCCCAATACAATGCTTATCTTATTGCAATCAGTGATCATGATTGTATTGATACGGCATGGCAGCAGATTGCCGTTATGGGCGAATATACGTTCTATGCTCCTACGGCATTCTCGCCCGATAATGACGGTAAAAATGAAGTATGGCGAGTATATGCGACCAATATTGATTTCAGTACTTTTAAACTGACATTATTTGACCGCTGGGGTGAGATTATCTGGGAAAGCAATGATATAAATAAAACATGGAACGGAAGAGCCAAGGATGGCAATAAGCTTGTTCCGGTTGGTTCTTATACATGGATAGTTACATTCAAAGACCAGAATTATGTCACCAGGACTAAAACAGGGCCGGTAACTGTAATTCATTAACATAATTTCAAGATTTTACAATATTTTATAGCTTTGTTCGTTATTGATTTGACTTTATTTTGATTTTATGTTGTTGAGAAAATATACTTTAAGCCTTATTATCCTGTTTTTTTCGTTTTATTCTTTTGCCCAGATAGGAGGGACAGGCGTTTATACTTTTTTACAATTACCCGGAACATCGCATGCCAGCGCATTGGGAGGAACCAATGTGAGCGTGGTGAGCAACGAACCTTCGTTTTTATTCCAGAATCCGGCATTATTAAGTGATTCACTGACCAATATTGCTTTTCTGGCGACATCGAAATATTTTGCCGATGTATATTACGGGACGGCGGCTTATACATTCAAAGAAAAACATATAGGAAGCATGCTTGTCGGAGTACAGCATGTAAATTATGGCAGTTTTGATGCATTTGACGAACTGGGAAACCAAACCGGAAACTTTAAAGCAGCCGATTATGCTTTATATATATCTGCTTCTCGCACATTTGCTGATTCCAATTTTTCGTATGGCGTTACGTTGAAACCGGTTTATTCGTCGTACGAAGCTTATCATTCGTGGGGTTTGGTTGCCGATGCCGGTGTTCTGTACTACAATCCCAAAGCATTGTTTTCGGCAGGACTGGTATTGAAAGATTTTGGTTACCAGTTTAAATCGTATTACAGTGACCACCATGAACCCATTGATGCCGACCTTCAACTGGGTTTGACAAAAAAATTAAAACATGCTCCGTTGCGTATCAGTTTGACATTGATGCATCTGGAACATTGGAATATGGCCAGTTATGTAAAAGATGAAACAAATACAGATGTCTTAAATGCCGACAGCAGTAGCAATAAAAGGACAAACTTTGAAAAGTGGAGCGACGAATTCCTTCGTCACGTCATCGTTTCAACAGATTTTATTTTATCGAAAAATTTTTATGTGGCGTTGGGTTATAATTTCCAGCGCAGAAAAGAACTTGGTACTGATACCCGCATGGCAACCACTGGTTTATCCTGGGGTTTTGGTTTAAAGATATATCGCTTCCAATTTCATTATGCCCGTGCAGCTTATAATCTGGCAGGTGCCAGTAATATGATTTCAATTTCGAGTCGCATCAACGACTGGTACAAAAAAGCTGAGAAAATATAGAAAAATAATTCATAGAAATTTCTTATCAGTATCCTTTTTACCTTATTAGCAAAAAATCAGAAATTTAGTACCTTTGCAAAAAATTCAATCCATGAGCCCACGTAATTTTCAGAGAAAAGATAAACCAAGCCCGAACCGTAGAAACGAGGACGAAAAAAGAACAAGTCGTTTTGGTAAGGAGAAAAAGTTTGTGAAAAAATCGTTTGATAAGCAAAACGACGAAAAACCTTATAAATCGCGCGAAAAGAAAACATATCGCGATTCCGACGACGACCAGAAACCAAACCGTTTTCAGAAAGATAAACCCCGCTCGTTTGACAGAAACGAAAACAAGAAAGATTATAAACATCGCGATGACCGTAAGTCATACAAATCAAAACCGACTCAGGGTAATGACGATTTTTCCGAAGAAAATGACAATAAACCCAGACGCTTTTCAAAAGACAGACCAAAACCCTATGGAAAACGTGACGAAAAGCGCAATTTTGAACGCAGGGACGATCGTAAATCATATAAGTCAAAACCGGCTCATGATAATGACGACTTTTCCGAAGAAAACGACAACAAATCCAAGCGTTTTTCCAAAGATAAACCTTATGGTAAACGTGATGAAAAGCGTAGTTTTGACCGCAGAGATGACCGTAAATCATACAAATCAAAACCGGCTCATGGTAATGACGATTTTTCTGAAGTAGAAGACGACCGCAAATCTAAACGCTTTTCAACTGATAAACCATACAGTAAACGTGGAGATAAACGTGATTTCGACCACAGAGACGATCGTAAATCATATAAATCAAAACCTTCATACGGAAAAGACAGAAACTCTGATCGGAGATCGCAAGGAAAAGGCAGGAACGAAGGTATCAGACTGAATCGCTATTTGTCAAATGCAGGAGTTTGCAGCCGCAGGGAAGCCGATGAATACATCAAGGCAGGATTGGTAAAGGTTAACGGCGAAGTAGTTACCGAATTGGGAACCAAAGTTCGTCCCAATGACGAAATTAAGTTCAATAATGAGCTTCTCCGCACTGAAAAAAAAGTTTATATTTTACTCAATAAACCAAAGGATTACGTTACTACTACCGACGATGAACGTGGCAGAAAAACCGTTATGCAGCTTATACGCGGGGCATGTCGTGAGAAAGTTTTTCCGGTTGGACGTTTAGACCGTAATACAACCGGTGTGCTTCTAATTACAAACGACGGTGAAATGTCAGCTAAGCTCACCCACCCAAAATATTCGAAAAAGAAAATATACCACGTCTTTTTAGACAAAAATATTAAGCTCGAAGATATGGATAAGTTAGTGGAAGGAGTGGAAGATGAAGGTGAAATGTTACATGCCGATTTGGTTTCGTATGCCGATCCGACTGATAAAACCCAGGTAGGAGTTGAAATTCACAGCGGACAAAATCGTGTGGTGCGTCGTATGTTCGAAGCATTGGGATACCGTGTCATAAAGCTCGACCGTGTTTACTTTGCAGGTCTTACAAAAAAAGGTTTGCCCCGTGGCAGATGGAGATTTCTCACTCCGACCGAAATCAATATGTTGAAAATGGGTGCTTTTGAATAATCGTTTCTGTGAAAAGCTTATTCGGAATACTGATCCTCATTTCTTTTTTTGTTTATTCATTTTCTTGGGCGCAATCAGGACAAGTTCTGAAAGGAAAAGTTCTGGATGCCTCAAACGGACAACCCATTCCTTTTGTCAATATTTCTCTTGTTAACACAAATACCGGAACAGTTTCGGATATTGACGGTAGTTTTGCTCTGAAAAATGCTCATTTCCCCATGGATTTGCAGATTTCGTATGTGGGGTACGAGACTAAAAAAATATTGCTAAACCAGTTACCGGCAAAGCCAATGCAGGTTTTGCTCAAACCTCAGGCGATTGATTTGCCAGAGCTGACTGTAAAAGCAACCGAAAACCCGGCACACCGCATTGTGCGAAAAGTGATTGAAAACCGCGAACGCAATAATCCAGAGCAATTGTCTTCGTTTAAATATGTTTCTTACAACAAATTAGTTTTCACTATTGACAAAAAATCGGTTTTTTATCAACGCGACAGCATTCGCATCAAAAAAGAAAAGAGTAACTATTATAAGCCTTATCAGTTCGAACAAAAAGATACTGCAGATTCGCAAAATCTTATGCTTTCATCCGCGGTGGATTCGTTCTTTAGAAAGAGTTACCTGTTTTTGTCTGAATCGGTTACACGCCGTATGTTTAAATATCCCGATAAAAATAAGGAAGTTGTCATTGCCACACGTACATCGGGATTGCAACAGCCTTATTTCGTTGCTATGGCTACACAGTTTCAATCATTTTCGTTTTATACCGATTATGTAAATGTGTTTGATAAAAAATACCTCAACCCGCTTTCGAAACAAGCAATCGGGCGATATTTTTATGAAATAAAAGACACGGTTTTCAGCGAAGAAGGCGATACGGTCTTTGTGATTTTTTTTCGTCCGCTGAAGAATACGCTTTTCGATGGTTTAAAAGGAATTATGCAAATCAATACACAGTCATATGCCGTTCAGACCATACATGCCGAACCTGCCAAGCAGGATGCGCAGATGACCGTGAGCATTCAGCAGCTTTATCGTCTTTACGACAAGAAACAATGGTTTCCTTATCAGCTCAATACCGAGATAAGAATGAGCGGGGTTCAGGTTGTCGATCGTAACGATACGCTTCTTGTGAATGACACTACAGCGATGGTGGTTCGAAAAACGCTTCCGCTGGTAGGCATAGGGAAGTCATACATTGATTCGGTAGAAGTCAACCCTCCGTTAGAAAAGAAAACTTTTGATGCTGTACAGGTGGAGTTGCTGAATAATGCTCACAAACGCAGCGACAGCATCTGGATGAAATACCGTGCTGAAAGTTTTGGCGAAATCGAGCAAAATACTTACAAGACCATTGACAGCATCGGGAAGGCGGCCAATATTGACAATAAAATCCGCTTTCTGGAAATTTTGCTGAGTGGTTACATTCCAATTCATTTTGTAAACCTGAATATTCGAAATCTCATGTCTTACAATCGTTTTGAAGGTTTCCGTCTGAATGCTGACCTGGTTACCAACGAAAAAATTTCGAAATACTGGGCAGTGGGCGGTTATGCAGGTTATGGTTTTCTGGATAAGGAATGGAAATACGGGGCGCAGTTCAGAATTACCCCAAAACCGGTCAGCGATTTTAAGATACAGTTTAATTATAAGAATGATGTCCGCGAAACCGGCGAAATAAGCTTCTTTGAGAATGTTTCTATTCTGGGAAGCGACAATTACCGAAAAATTTATGTCTCAAATATGGATTACTGGCAGCAGTATCAGGCATCTGTTACAGTCAGAACTTTACGCTACTTTAAAAATAACCTGAGCGTCAGTCTGGCAGACTTAAACCTGAGTCCGCAAAACAATTATATAACGGCACGCAGCACTTATACCCATATCCAATTTGATGAAGCGGTGTTGAGTACTAAATTTCTATATAAGGAAGAATTTTTTCAGACATTGAAAAACCGCATCAGCCTCGGGTCAAAATATCCTGCTTTGTTTGTGAATGTTCATATGGGACAGATTCAGGAAAATAATCTGCAATATTATAAGGTGGAAGCTAAAAGCAGCATTCCCATTTCGTGGGGACTGAATGGCAAAACCACCCTGACGCTGATGGGAGGGTATTGTCCTTACGATTTGCCTATTTCGCTACTATATGCAGGCCAGAGCAGTTTTTTCAAAGGATTTCCGTTAGCCATTGACAATACGTTCAATACCATGCGCATGAACGAGTTTTACTACGACCGTTTTGCTTTTGCCTTTTTGAAGCACGATTTTGGAAGTATTCTGTTTCATATCCGCAAGTTTAATCCGGGTTTATCGATACATCAGAATATTGCCATCGGCGATTGGGCAAATGCAAGTAAATATCAGGGCAAAACAACCACTAAACCCTATATGGAAGTAGGGCTGCAGATTTATAATTTATTCAGGCAATCGTTCAATGGTTTTGGAGTGGGGGTATTTTATCGCTACGGCAACTATGCCTTTGATAATTATAAAGACAACCTGGCGATTAAGTTTGTGCTGACTATGCAGTTGAATTAATAAGATTAAGCCTTTTTGTGAAAGATTATTTACAATCATTACAAAGCCAGTAATCGACACCACCGTGCCCTGAGCAAGCACCACTACCCGTGGCTGTTGATTGAGTTCCATCATTGCACATACAACCTACCCGTTTTGAATCGTTATTATCGCACTCGTGTGTAGTCCCACTTTCTTTACATTTATCACATGATGAAGAAATAAATATTGTCAGGATTAAAAATAAAAGTATTTGTTTCACAGTTTAATTTTTATCAAAAATAAGATGTTTTTCAGGCTGAATCAAGTTCAGTATGACGTTTAGAGCGGTAATTTTTTTACATATTTTTGTTCTGGTGGCAATTTTTCGATTCTTTACAATTTATTTCGTTATGCATTTGGATAGAGCAGGAGCAATACCCGTGCGTTATCATGCAATATCCGCCAAATATGGTAAATATCCCCCAGAACAACGGCATGTCCAGAATCTCTATAAATGTCGGGGGCTGGTTAATAAAGGGTAATTGATAAATGGCATAAGCTGTGACCAGACAACCAATAACCATTGTAATGTGCCCGAGAAGCGTTGTGAATTTCCGATGAGCTGTCCAGCCTATTTTCCAACCGAATATTATAAAGAAAAGTCCTATGCCAATTCCTGTGAGTCTTATGGGTGAGAATGTAAGGAAAAATTGGACTGTGCTTAATAAAGTAACGGCTAATCCAATGTAAAATGTTTTAACAGCTTTCATTTTTTGTTGATTTACTTCGCGAAAGTAATTCATTTTACAATGCCTAAAGTAGATTATTTGTTAATTATCTGAGATTGGTTATATCAACCTTTCTATATTAACTTTCTTTTGCTTGCCCAAAAAGTCAAGGCTTCGACAGGCTCAGCCTTACTTATTACTATTAAACATTGAAATGTTGGGACGGTCTATTTCGTCAGCAAAAGCAGTAAAAAATACGACGGGTTATTGCTTGTGTGTAATGAGGGTATATTTTAGCTGCGGTCTCGTTGAGTTATGAATAACGAGACGAGATTTGCCTTCAAAATAGACGCTTTTTTGCTACTTTTTTCTAAAAAAAGTTGAAAATAAAAATGATAATTATCCCAACGCATTCAGGTTAATAAATGGAATACTTAGGAAATTAAACTTTTTCCCACCAGTGCTCATATGTGTGCTCTTTCTTATTCAAATTGACTTTTTCGCCAATGAGTGGCGTTATCAAAACAAAATCCTTATCGTTGTGCAATGAAGAAATTCTTTGCAAGGGTTCGTACCATGGGTGATTGCTCAAAGCAAATTTGGAATTATGAACCGGAAAAACCATTTGCGCATGGAGATCTTTTCCTGCTTTGATTGTTTCGTCGGGATGCATGTGTATGTATTTCCAGTCTTTGTTGTACTGACCGTTTTCGAGAATGGCTAAGTCGATAGTACCAAAGCGCTCGCCGATTTCGGCAAAATGACTTTGGTAACCACCATCTCCTCCGATAAAAATTTTAAAAGCAGGTGTTTTGAGCAGGAAAGAAGCCCATAAGGTTTGCTTCATTGATAAACCACGTCCTGAGAAATGGTGTGCCGGAAGACAATGAATTTCAAAATCCGGTTCTTGCAACGAAGATTCATTCCAGTCGAGTTCAATCAGGCGTGAAGGTTCAAACTTCCAGCGTTCAAAATGTTCACCGACACCCAGTGGGCAAACGACTTTTTTAATGCGGTTTTTCAATTTTTTTATAGTCGGATAATCCAGATGGTCATCGTGGTCGTGTGTGATGATGAGGTAATCCAGGTCGGGAATATTGTCGGCCGTATAAATGTCCGAGCCTTTAAACGACCTGTTGAAAAAGGGGACAGGGGAGCCCGCTCCGCTAAAAACAGGATCGATCAGGCATCGTTTGCCGTTTAGCTGAATATAATATGACGAATGCCCGAACCAGATTAAAATATTTTCGTCGGGATTTATTTGGTGAATATTGGTTTTTACAGACGGAATCTCTTTTTTAGGCTTTCTCTGGTCAATTTTTTTCAATAAGTTTTCAGAAATAATGGTGGTGATTTTTTCTGTCAATTGTGGTGTGAAGTGTAGATTTTGAAATTTGCCTTCGTGGTAATTCGATGATTTTTTTATTCGCTCAAACCTATGTCCTTTAGGATTTCTGCCAAATTGCGGATGTTGCAGGAAGAGAAAAATCCCGATAATGATGGTTAGAAGTATTATTAAAATTAAGGTCAACATGTTTTAATTCGAAGTATTAATTACAAACATAGAGATTTTAATTAAGAAAATTGCCAACAGATTCCATTATTCAAATAGGTCTATTAACCTATTTTCATTAACTTTATCACGTTAAAATCCGATTCATGAATAAAGTTTATTTTCTCGATGCATATGCTTTGATTTTTAGAGCATATTATGCTTTTATAAAAAATCCGCGAATCAACTCCAAGGGTGTAAATACTTCGGCTATTTTTGGTTTTATGAACTCGCTTCTGGATGTGATCCAGAAAGAAAAGCCAACCCATTTGGCCATTGCCTTCGATTCCTCGGCCAAAACATTTCGCCACGATGCTTACCCTGCATATAAAGCAACCCGCGAAGCAACTCCGGAAGATATCCGGAAGTCTATCCCCTATATTAAGCAGATAATCGAAGCTCTGGATATCCCGATGTTCGAAGTTCCCGGTTATGAAGCTGATGATGTAATCGGAACCTTAGCGAAAAATTTTGCCCAGCGCGATTATATGGTTTTCATGATGACACCCGACAAAGACTATTGCCAGTTAGTGGATAAAAACATATTCATGTACAAACCTTCACGCTCGGGAAGCGATGTGGAGATTTGGGGCATTCCTGAAGTACAACGCCAGTTCGAAGTACAGAGTCCGTTACAGGTGATTGACGTTTTAGGCTTGTGGGGTGATGCTTCCGATAATGTTCCCGGTGCTCCGGGAATAGGCGAAAAAACAGCCAAAAAACTGATTAAAGATTTTGGCTCCATTGAATCACTACTCCAGCAAACCGATAAGTTGAGCGGTAAAATAAAAGAGAATCTTATTCAGTACAAAGATCAGGTTCTGTTATCGAAGAAGTTAGTTACGATTCACACTTCTGTCCCTTTAAATATTGATGAGGAAGCTGTTAAGCTCACAACTCCCGACATTAGTAGGATAACTCCTATTTTTGAAGAACTTGAGTTTAAGGGTTTATTACGTCGTTTTTATGAGTGGAGCAAAGGCATTACATTACCATCTTCGCATCCTGAAATAAAAATGGATGAACCAAATCTTTTTAACCAATCACCGGAAATAGTTACCAATATTGTTTCTAAACACAACACAATTAAGGATGTTGCGCATGACTATAAGTTGTTGAAATCAGAAGCTGAATTTAAAAGCCTGATTCAGGAAATACAAAATAAAAAATCTTTTACATTTGATACGGAAACAACTTCGTTAGACACCATTGCCCCTGAGATTGTAGGCATTTCATTTTGTACGGAGCCACAAAAAGGTTATTACATCAATCTTCCCATAAATAAAGAAGAGAGTCGCAAGATTTTACAGTTGTTCAAACCGGTTTTTGAAAGTAAAGAAATACTAAAAATTGCTCATAATTTAAAATTTGATTATCAGATTCTTAAGTCTTATGATGTGGAAGTTTCACTTCCGTTTTTTGACACCATGGTTGCTCATTATCTGATAGAACCGGAGCAGCGACATAATATGGATTTTCTTTCGCAGGCTTATCTGAATTATACACCGGTTTCCATAGAATCGCTTATTGGCGAAAAGAAATCAAAGCAAATCAGTATGCGGTTTGTCGAAGTGGAAAGAGTTAAAGAATACTGTTGCGAAGACAGTGATGTTACCCTTCAACTTAAAAAATTGTTTAAACAACAGTTAATGCAGAATAATCTTACAGATTTGTTCGAACAGGTTGAAATGCCTTTGGTAAAGGTATTGGCAGACATGGAACTTACCGGAGTAAAAATTAATGAGCAGGCATTGGGCGAACAATCCCAAATCCTGACAGCAGAATTGCAGCAGATTGAACATAATATTTACGAAATGGCAGGTACGAGCTTCAACATTAATTCTCCAAGGCAGTTGGGCGATATTCTTTTTGATAAATTGGCGATAGACCCCAACGCTAAGAAGACTAAAACGCAGCAATATGCTACCGGTGAAGAGGAGCTGATAAAATATACTGACAAGCATCCGATTATCAATAAGATACTTGATTACAGAACCATCCAAAAATTGCTGAGTACTTATATTGAAGCATTGCCGAAGCTGATTCACCCCAAAACGCATCGAATTCATACTTCATTTAACCAGGCCACAACGGCGACTGGTCGTTTAAGCAGTCTGAATCCAAATTTGCAGAATATTCCTATTCGCGAAGAGCGCGGAAGAGAAATCCGCAAAGCTTTTGTCCCGTCTGAAAAACACGATTTTATTCTTTCTGCTGACTACTCGCAGATAGAATTACGTATCTTGGCCCACATGAGTCAGGACGAGCATCTGATAAATGCTTTTAAGACAGGAATGGATATTCACACTTCTACGGCAGCCCGTATATTTGGCGTCAATCCCGAAAACGTAACGCGCGAAATGCGTTCAAAAGCAAAAGTTGCCAACTTCGGAATTATATATGGCATTTCTGCATTCGGGCTTGCACAGCGTCTGCACATCAGCCGTACCGAAGCAAAACAACTTATCGACCAGTATTTCGAAAAATATCCGGGTGTTCAGATTTATATGAAGAAGCAGATTGAGCTGGCACGCGAGCAGGGCTATGTGGAAACCATTCTGAAACGTCGTCGTTATCTGGCTGATATCAATTCCAGAAATGCTACTGTTCGCGGATATGCTGAGCGAAATGCCATCAATGCACCGATTCAGGGATCGTCGGCAGATATTATCAAAATTGCCATGAATAAAATCTATGCTGAATTTAAAGAACAATCGCTCAAAAGCAGGCTTTTGCTTCAGGTACATGATGAGTTGGTTTTTGAAATCACAAAAGATGAGCTGGATACGGTTACTAATATTGTCAAACAAAATATGGAAGGTGCTTTAATTTTAAATGTGCCGCTGATTGTTGAAATTGGGTATGGTAAAAATTGGTTTGAAGCGCATTAGAAACAAAAAAGCCGAAAGAAAACTTTCGGCTTTTTTAATGATTCCCTGATAATTATTTAACCACTTGTTCCCTGAAAATGCCTTCCTTTGTTTCGATGCTTAAAATATAAACACCGGAGGGTAACGACGAAGTGTTGATTTCACTATAGTTTTTACCTGTTATTGAAATTACTTTTTCTGAAGCAACTATTCGACCTGTTGCATCCATTAACAATATTATTGTTTCATCACTTTTTTGTGATGTATAATTAATAATTAGTTTATCATTGAATGGAACCGGGTAAGCCGATATATTTGAATAATAATTATTCACCGGAGCAGATAAATTGTTTGTAATATGAACATAGCTTTGGTAAGTGGTAAGGGTTTTTGTTCCGCAATTGAGTGTCAGAACAACCATGTTGTTACCATATTGTGTGTAAACGTAAGTTGCTGTGAAGGAGCTGGTTTGGGAGTTATTATTGAGTGTCCATGTTACAGTTGCTGTATAGTTGGTCGTATCGATAACAACGGATGAAACGTAAAAACTATCGGGAACAAAATTAAGGCAGGTGTCAATAACATTTGTATATAGAGTATCTACA
>CAZDUU010000014.1:0-11664 GCA_964508675.1 uncultured Bacteroidales bacterium
CTCACAACCTTTTCCAGAAATGTGCTTGATTTCAATGGACGACGGAATTCTAGTGCCTGTGCAGCATTGAAGAGTTCTATAGCTAAGATTCTTTTGGTATTTTGAGCCACTTTATATGCTTTTGTGGCGGAATTTGCTCCCATACTTACGTGGTCTTCCTGCCCTTGCGATGATTCAATACTGTCCACAGAAGAAGGAGTGCAAAGTTGTTTATTTTGATTGACTATGGATGCTGCAGTATATTGAGGAATCATGAACCCCGAATTTAACCCCGGATGAGCCACTAGAAAAGGGGGCAGGTTTCTTTTTCCACTCAAAAGCTGATAGGTACGGCGTTCTGAAATGTTCCCAAGTTCGGCCAAAGCAATGCTCAGGCTGTCGAGTGAGATAGCCAACGGTTGTCCGTGAAAGTTTCCTGCTGAAATAATCAGATCTTCGTCAGGGAATATAGTCGGATTATCGGTAACTGCATTGATTTCGCGATTAATGACCGATGAAACATAATCAATGGTGTCTTTTGAAGCGCCGTGAACCTGTGGGATACATCTGAATGAATATGGATCCTGAACATGTGCTTTGGACTGACCAATGATCTCACTACCTTCTAAAATTTCTCTGAATCGCTTTGCAGTTGTTTCCTGACCTTTGTGAGGTCTTATTTCCTGAATCAACGGATGGAATGGTTCTATCCGTCCATCAAACGCTTCGAGTGATAATGCTCCGACAATGTCAGCATAAGCAGAAATTTTAAAAGCTTCTAAAACAGTCATTACTCCATAGGCTGCCATGAACTGGGTTCCGTTTAGCAATGCCAGTCCTTCTTTTGATTTCAGTTCTACCGGTTGCCAGCTGAGTTCTTTATACACTTCCTGTGTATGACATTTTTTGCCATTATAATATACTTCGCCCAAACCTAAAATAGGAAGTGATACATGTGCAAGTGGTGATAAGTCGCCCGATGCACCCAGTGAACCTAACTGATAAACGACCGGAATAATATTGTGGTTGAACATATCGACCAGGCGTTGAACGGTAATAAGCTGAACACCGCTATGACCCTGAGCAAGTGATTGGATTTTGAGAAGTATCATGAGTTTTACTATTTCCTGGGGTACTTCATCGCCCATTCCACAAGCGTGGGACATAACAAGGTTTTTTTGCAAAGTCGCAAGTTCATTATGCGAAATAGTGACGTTGCACAAAGCCCCGAATCCGGTTGTTACACCATAAATAGGGTCGGGATAATTTTTTATCTTCTGATCAAGATATTCACGGCAACGATTTATTTTTTGAATGGCATTTTCTGATAAACTGATGTTAAAGTTATTCTTTAAAATTTTATCAATCGTTTCAAAATCCAAAGGCTGAGATGATATATGATATACTTCCATAATCAAAGTAAATTTAAGTTAAACAATAAAAATTATAAAAGGGATGAAAAATGTGCGTAAGCCGGTTAAAAGAGGCTTGTTCTGTTTATTTTAACTAAGTAAAAGCGTAAAAACGACATTTGGGAAATTTTCTGCAATGATAATGGTTTTTTGAATATCAAAAAATGTTATTTGCAATATTCTTAAATAATTTAAAAATGGTTTAGCATTCCCATTGCTGCAAAAATGACAACTCCGATGATGATGAGTATATAAAGCCCGATAGTTGCAATAATCATGATACCCATGTATTTAAAATGAGCTTTCATGTTTTTTACTCCAGATGCCAGCATTTCGTTATTATTACTTTCGACTCCTTTTCCCAAATCAACGGCAGATCTCATTAAATACAAAACAGGAAAGAAATATACCACGGCAAAAATGACATAAACTACGGCAATAATTATCATAACCATGCTGTCCTGGTACATGTAGCTCATCATTGCACTCGAAACTACCATGATAAAACCTGCAATCAGCATAAAACCAATTCCGACAAACCCTAAAATAGCAAGAAACTTAGTCCATTTGGAAATGGAGAGCAAATCGCTTTTCATTTCTGTTGATACATACAATTGATTTTCTTCCATAAAAAATTATTTAAAAATATAACCGATTGAAATTCCAGATGTAAAGGTCAAAGGAAAATCTCTGCTTACAATTACAGCATAACCATAATTAGAGGGTTCGTAATTAACATCATTGTTAATATTGTTTTTTTTGAAAACAGAAGCAGCACCAATTCCAATTCCAACATGAAAATCGAAAGTAAGGGTATTACCCAGAATATATTGCTTACCGTAAACCATATTAAAAGCTACTAAACTTGCCCTGTATTTGGCAAATGCCCTGTAATTCGAATAATAATAATTGCTGTTCCAGACAGGAACTTCTTCAGAAAAATCAAAAATCGAAATGCAGATTTCAGGTTTTAAGTAGCTCCCTTTTAACGGGTGCAGGTATTTCATCCCTTTGATATAATAATCCTGTCCAAGCAGAAACTTTACTCCACCAGCAAAATATGCGCCTTGCCTGTTGTCGTCAAACATTTCTCTGTTCCCTATTCCGATAAATCCCAAACGCGTTTCAAGGTTTTTGGTCATTTTTAATTTTCGTTCATAAGTGATTTGTACATGGTTATATAATGGGCTCAAAAAAGCGACTTTAATTGCCTGATTTTTATCTAAAATTTCTTCTTCTTTGTTCATATCCATCTCATCCGGCTCTATATATTCAACTTTCCCGTTTTTAAAAACGATTTTCATAACGTCAACTTTTCTTACTACATAAACAGGTCCTTCCAGATTGGAATAATCTTTATACTTTATCTCATCTACACCTATTTCAGTAACAATGCAGGGGATTGTTTTGTTTTTCTTAAGAAATAAAGTGTCCTGTGCATTTAAAACAACTGCAAATAGTACTAAAATCAATGTAGTGACGGTAGTTTTCATAACTTATTGATATTAAACTTTTACCAAAGGTAAAACAAAAATAATTATAAAGATTACTTTTTATTAAAAATGTTGAAATAGGTGCTTATAATTTTCTCGGCAGCGGCTATTGAGCTGATTTTATTTTGAATGACATCCTGCTCCATTTTCTGAATAATTTCTTTTACGGCTTTGGTTCCGTAAAAATGTTCTTTAAGTAAGTCGGAAATAGTTTCGTACATCCAGTACTTTGATTGATAATGACGGCGTTTGTCAAGGAAATGATTTGTTTTAACAAATTCAAAATATTGCTGAAGCGTTTCCCAAATTTCATTCATACCTAAACCTGTAACTGATGAGCATGTCAGAACCTTTGGCTTCCATCCCGATTCGGGAAGAGGCATGTATTGAAGCGCATTCATGTATTCGCGGGCAGCCACTTCGCATTTTTGCTGGTTTATTCCGTCAGCTTTGGTAATGGCTAACACATCTGACATTTCCATGATGCCGCGTTTTATGCCTTGTAATTCATCTCCTGCACCAGCCAGCATAAGCAGCAGGAATACGTCAACCATACTGTGAACAACGGTTTCTGATTGTCCTACTCCGACTGTTTCAATAAAAATAACGTTGAATCCGGCAGCCTCGCACAAAATAATGGATTCACGGGTTCTGCGGGCAACACCTCCCAGGTTACACCCCGACGGACTGGGGCGTATAAAAGCGTTGGGATGAGTGGAAAGGTTTTCCATTCGGGTTTTATCACCTAAAATGCTTCCACCACTCCTCTCGCTGCTTGGGTCAATGGCTAAGACAGCCAATTTATGATCTTTATCTAAAACAAGATTTCCAAAAGATTCGATAAAAGTGCTTTTTCCTACACCCGGAACGCCGGTGATTCCAATTCTGATTGAGTTGCCGGAATAGGGAAGGCATGCCTCCACTACTTGCCTGGCTAAAATCTGGTGCTCAGGCAAAGTACTTTCGATAAGAGTGATGGCTTTGCTTAAAATCGTTCTGTTGCCGTCCTTTATTCCTTCTAGGTAATCTTCGGGTTTTAACTGATGTTTTTTTCGCTTTGTCTGTGAAAGATAAGGATTAATATTAGGAGGCTGTTCAATGCCTTCCTGTACTTTTAATGCACTGTTCTTATCTTTTTTTTCCATGGCTTATTCAGCACTAACCGCTGACTGAATTAATTGATGGGCAAAAGCTTTTCCCGATTCAACAAAAGGTTCTTCGTTAAACGGGGTAAATTTGGCTGTTGCACCTTCGTTAAACAATTTAAGCTTTAACTGGGCTATTGTTGCGCTGATAATTTTTACTGCTTCGCCACTCCATCCATAGCTCCCGAAAGCCATAGCAAGTTTCCCTTTATCACGAAGAGGGTTGATTAAAGCAAAAAGACGATATACAGGTAGCAATGTGTTTTGATTAATGGTTGGAGAGCCAATCATGATTCCATCGGCTAATGTAAGAAGTGAATCTATTTCACCAAGATCCATTTTTTCGATGTCAGCTAAAATAACGTTGGTATTTTCGATTTGTTCTGCACCTTTGGCTAAAGCCTGAGCCATCTTTTTCGTGTATCCGTAAGCAGAAATATAAGTTATAAGGATTGTTTTTTGTTTATGGCAGGTTTGGTCAATATATTCCTGCGAATATTTTTCGCTTTTATCTACTACCTGCTTCCATGTGGAGCGCAAAACAGGGCCATGACCTGTACAGATTGCATTAATTTCGAGAGGTTTGATTTTTTCGATGGCCTTGAGCATAAACTTACTGAATGGTTTAAGAATTACACCGAAGTAATATTTAAAAGCATCGTCGTAGTTGGGAACTTCATCATCGAAAATGTTTTCGTGACAAAAATGAGCTCCGAACGAATCGCAGGTGAATAATAATTTATCATCTTCCAGATAGGTATAAATAGAATCTGGCCAGTGTAAATTCGGTGCAGCAATAAATTTTAAGGTTTTATTTCCCAGAGATAAGGTGTCGCCGTCTTTAACTATCAAGGATTTGAAAGGTGCATCTACCATGTCCTGCAAATACCTGATGGCATTACCGCTCCCGACAACGGTTGCATTGGGCGCAATGCGCAATAAATGACGCAAACTTCCGGCATGGTCAGGTTCTGTGTGGTCTAAAATGATGTAGCTTAATTCCTCAGGATTGCAAACTCTTTTTACCTTTTCGAGATAAGCATCTTTAAAGGTTTCTTTTGCTGTTTCAACAATCGCTTTTTTTTCTGCATTTATAAAGTATGAATTGTACGTTGTGCCGTACTGAGTTTCCATTACAATATCAAACGTAACGATATCGAAATCCTGAATACCAATCCATTTAACATCTTTAGTTATATCAACTATTTTATCCTGATTTTTCATACGAATGAATTTTTTACAAAAATAGGCAGTAAAATTAAAAATATTTCTGACCTTTATCAATGAGGACTTAGTAAAAAGGCTTTAATAATGCTAAAAATTATTAATCACAGAATACATCTCAAATTGCGACCTGAAAGCTTTTTCGTCTTTCTTTTTGGGTGCCGGATCATTTTTTAATCTATCGTCAATTTTCCGGGCCTTTTGATTATCATTCCATGAGCATTCAAAAATAGCGCTAATTTGCTTCTTGAGTAGCTCATCGTAAATAGGACAAAGTACTTCAACCCGTGTGTCGAGATTTCGGGTCATCAGGTCTGCAGAGCCGATAAAATATTTTGGATCGTTGTCGTTACAGAAAATAAAGATTCGGCTGTGTTCAAGGTAATAATCTACAATTGCTTTTATCTCAATATTCTTATGTTTTTGTGGGGTTATGGAGCACATAGCCCTGACATTTAAACGTATTTTTACACCGGCATCAGCCGCTTTATATAAAAGCTCAGCCATTCTGTCATCCGCTAGATTGTTGAGTTTTATGTCAATATAAGCTTGTTTTTTGCTTTTGGCATTTTTAATTTCCGCATGAATAAGCCTCTCGATTCTTTGCCTGATATTTAAAGGTGAAATGATCAGGTGTTGAAAATTTTTATGCGTATAACTTTGTTTCATAAACTCAAACAACGCCTGACTTTCCTTTACAAGATTTATTTTTGAAGTGATAAGCATCAGATCGGTATATACCCTGGCTGTTTGACCGTTAAAATTTCCTGAGCTGAAACAGGAGATATTTGCTTTATTGCTTTTTTTGTGGAATTCGATCAGGCAAACCTTTGCATGAACTTTTAAACCCGGAATGCCCAGAAATACTTTTACTCCTTCATTTTTTAATTTATTGGCGTAATGAATATTGTTTTTTTCGTCAAAGCGCGCCTGAATTTCCATAAAAGCGGTTACGTTTTTGCCGTTTTTGGCTGCGTTTATCAAAGCATTTATTACGATGGAAGGGTTTGCCAGTCTGTACAAAGTGATGGTAATGGATTTTACCTCCGGGCTGATGGATGCTTCCCTTAGCAAATCAATAAAATGATTGAAAGAGTGATAGGGAAAATGCAGCAAAATGTCTTTTTCTAAAGCTTTTTGAATAACAGATTCCTTTAAATATAGCGAAGAGTGCTGAATAGGGGAAGGCGCTTCTGTTTTTTCAATTTGTGGAAGCTGGGGAAAATTGAGAAGATCTTTAAAATTATGATAACGTTCTCCCGGAATCATGGTGTCTTCTCTGTCGATATTTAGTTTTCTGAGTAATGTTTTAAGCATGGAAGGAGGCATTTCTGAATCGTATATAAAGCGAACGGGCTCTGCGACTTTTCTGCGTTGAATGCCTTTTAGTACTTTATCTACATAATTTTCCTGAATGTCATCGGTAATATCAATTTCAGCATCGCGTGTAATTTTGATGGTATAGGCTTCCAGTTCTTCCGGATCGAACTGATAGAAAATATTAATCAGGCCAAAACGTATAATATCGTCCAGAAACATGAGCTGGTATTGACCCTTTTTCTTACTTGGAATTTGTATAAATCGAGGTAAAATCTTGGTTGGCAGATTCAGTAGCGCATAGAACTCTTTTTGTTCCCTGGGTTTAATTCTGACTGCAAGGTAAACATGGTTATCTTCGAGATTTGTAAGCTTATCAATCTGATTAACCATGATGGGGATTATCAATGGTCTTACATGATCAATAAAGTAATCTTCGATGAATTTTTTTTGATTTTCGTTTATTTGCTGCTCATCAACAATATGGATGTCTCTTTTTCTGAGTTCAAGAATAATTTGCCGATAAGTAAGTGAAAAGATATAATGCTGATTTAAAACAATATCATTGATTTTGTTTAAAGTGTTTTTGGGGTTGTAGCCCAAAATTTCGTTTGCTTTTTTGCCAAGTTGTGTCAGGCGTTTTAGTGTGGCAACCCTCACCCTGAAAAACTCATCCAGATTATTGGAATAAATTCCGAGGAATCGGATGCGGTCATACAAAGGATTTTCGGTGTTTTGGGCTTCCTGTAACACTCGTTCATTAAACGAAAGCCAACTGATTTCTTTTGGAATGGTTTTCATTTTATAGTTCTTTTGGGTTAATAAAAAGAGCTAATTCAGTACTTTCGTGGTTTACTTCAATCCAGTTATTGGCAGTGCTCTTAAAAGAAACAACAGCACATTTAGGCAGAGAATAAAATTTTTTATTTAAAAGTTGTTCAGTCAGGTTTGATAGCATCGGGTTATGTCCGAAAATCCAGATGTTTTTTTCTTCAGGGACTGATTCTTCAAGGAAATAATAGAAACTATGTTCGCGAAAACAGGAATATAGAAATGATTCTTCTTTAATCTGATCTTCTGGTATGTTGAAATGTTGTGTGAAGAGACCGGCTGTCTGAATGCAGCGATTGGCAGGGCTTGTTATGAAAACGGCATTTTTTGTCATTTCAGCCGGAATTTTACCAACAACTTCTTTTATTCTTTCTATTCCCTTTTGAGTGAGGTTTCTTGAGAAATCATCCTCTCCTCTTTCAATATCTTCAGCAATACTATGTCGTACAAAGGTCAGATTCAGCATATATTAAGGCATTTTATCCCCAAAACAGGTTCCAATACTTCTTGCTTTTTTAATTAGAGGAAATAAAGGATCTAAAAGACGTGTCTTCCCTTCTACTTCGGTCAGGGGAATGGAAGTGATATCATTGTTGTGAATAGCAACCATTCTGCCAAAATTGCCTTCGAAAATCAAATCAACAGCATGTGTGCCATATCTTGTGGCCAAAATTCTGTCAGCCGGTGAAGGTGTGCCTCCGCGTTGAATGTAGCCAAGAACTGTTACACGGGTTTCGTAGTCGATATTTTCCTGAATAACTTTGGCAATATATTCGCCTGCTTTCATGTTGTCTTTCGTTTCAATGCCTTCAGCAACAACGATAATAGAATATTTTTTCTGAATAAGTGCACGATGGTCAAGGTAGTTACATACAATGTCCTCGCTGTATTTTATTTCGGGAAGAAGCACAATGTCCCCGCCACCTGCAATGCCTGAGTATAAAGCAATCCAACCGGCTTTGTGACCCATAACTTCAATGATCATGATGCGTTTGTGGCTGTTGGCCGTAGTATGCAGTCTGTCAATAGCTTCCGTCGCAATATTTACCGCAGAGTCAAATCCGAAAGTAAGATCTGTTCCCCAAACGTCGTTGTCAATAGTTTTGGGAATGCCGATAATATTTAAACCCTCTTTTGCAAGGAGGCTGGCTGTTTTCATGGTCCCATTGCCCCCGATGCAAACTAAAGCATCAAATTTTTCTGCTTTATAGTTTTTAATAATCTGCTCGGCTTTGTGAAATTCTTTCTCGTCTTTCTTCTTTTTATAGGGTTTTTCGCGTGAGGTTCCCAAAATGGTACCCCCCATGGTTAATATTCCGGAAAGACTATGCTCGTTAAGAGGAAGAAAGTCTTTAGTCAAAAGACCGGAGAAACCGTCGGAAATGCCTACCACTTCAATATTATGCTCCAAAATAGCTGCTTTTGCAACTCCCCTGATGGCAGCATTGATTCCCGGGCAGTCGCCACCTGCTGTCAAAATTCCAATCTTCATAAGTTTATCTTAAATTTATTGTTCCTT
The DNA here is from genome assembly GCA_964508675.1 of uncultured Bacteroidales bacterium. Lineage (GTDB taxonomy): Bacteria > Bacteroidota > Bacteroidia > Bacteroidales > GWA2-32-17 > Ch61. Next base: position 8,921 of record CAZDUU010000014.1, read on the forward strand.
CAAATACAAATGTTGTAGGCCCGCTTAACCAGATATTGCTATAATTTTCTCCTTCTTTTCTGAACGAGACATTTAATTTTCCGCCTTTGGCCTGTATATTTACAGCATAATCTCCATCAGGTTTGCCTTGGTACAATGCTATTGCCGATGCAACGGAGCCTGTTCCGCAAGCCAGCGTTTCGTTTTCTACACCTCTTTCAAAGGTGTAAATGGTAAGGGAGTTATCATTTTCAATGTGGCAGAAGTTTACATTTGTGCCTCCATCGCCAAAGCGCAATTCATGGCGAATTTCTTTTCCTTTTTCGAACACGTTGACTTTATTCAAGTCGTAATTAAATGTAACGAAATGAGGTGAACCGGTGTTGATAAAATACCCGTCGTCAAATTTTTGGACAGATTTTACATCCTGCATTTTAAGCCTGATATAGTTTTCGTCAACAACTTCGGCTTCATGTATTCCGTCTGAAGCGATGAAAGTGGTTTTGTTTTTAATATAGCCATGTTTAAATGCAAAGGAAGTTATGCAACGTCCGCCGTTTCCACACATGGTTGCAGGTATTCCGTCTGAGTTATGGTAAACCATCTCGAAATCGTAGCTGCCGTGCTTTTTTAACAGCATTAAACCATCTGCGCCAATGCCAAAATGTCGGTCACAAAGAAAAGCAACTTCTTTGTCAGATAAAGTTAGAGTTTCTTTATTTAAGTCAATGATTATAAAGTCATTACCGACACCATGATATTTCTGAAAGTGTAAAAACATTTTAATTTGCGTTAATTTATTTTAAACCCTGGTTACAAAATAACATATAATTTACAAAAAGGCGTTTATTTTGACGTAAAGTTAACGAAAAAATAACCTTTAAATAGTATGCGTATGAAAAAGATTCTTGTTCCAATGGTAACTGCAATTGCTGGTGCCGCTTTAGCAATTATCGCTGATGTAGCCTTGATTCAGCCGCGTTTTCATCAACATGACCAGCTTTTAAATCCCAACACACCTGTTCAATTTACATCAAACAGAGCAATCCCTTCCGAAGCCATTGATTTTACTTCGGCAGCTGATATTTCAGTAAAAGCAGTTGTCCACGTTAAAACAAAGGTTGAATATGCTACCGGAAATATTTTTGATTTCTTTTTCGGAAATTCCGAGCCGCAATATGTCTCTAAAGTATTGCCAATGGGTTCAGGAGTTTTTGTTTCCTCAGATGGTTATATTGTTACAAATAATCATGTGGTAAATAATTCTGAAAATATTGAAGTTACTTTATATGATAAAAGGACTTATCCTGCCAAAGTTGTAGCTACGGACCCTTCTACTGATATTGCTTTGCTGAAGATAGATGCAGATAATCTGCCTTATTTAAGCTTTGGGAATAGCGACGATTTACGTCTGGGTGAATGGGTGCTTGCTGTCGGAAACCCGTTTAACCTTACCAGCACTGTTACAGCCGGGATTGTTAGCGCAAGAGCAAGAAATATAGGAATGTCATCACCTTTTTCAATGGAATCATTTATTCAGACTGATGCTGCCGTAAATCCAGGAAATAGTGGCGGTGCACTGGTAAATGTTCGTGGTGAACTGGTGGGGATTAATACAGCCATTGCATCACAGACAGGAAGTTATGTGGGATATTCTTTTGCCGTGCCATCTAATATTGTCAAAAAAGTGGTTTCAGATTTTATAAAATACGGAGAAGTACAACGTGCTTATCTGGGTGTAAATATTTTACCGGTCGATCACGAATTGGCAAAGGAAAAAGGATTGAGCACAACGGAAGGTGTTTATGTTCAGGGAGTATATGATAACGGTTCAGCAAAAGATGCCGGTTTACAGGCCGGCGATGTGATTATTTCCATCAATAATAATCCTGTAAAAGATCTTCCGCAGTTGCAGGAACAAATTGGCCAATTTGAACCGGGACAAAAGGTAAGTATAGGTTATTTGCGCGGTTCAAAGCAACTCACTTCTGAGGTTGTATTGAAAAATACCAAAAACACAACAGATATTGTGAAGAGTGAATATTCCAAAGCTTTTGGTGCAAAGTTGCAAACCGCACCTCCTGAAGATTTACGTCGTTTGCGCCTTGCCGGCGGAGTTAAGGTGACCGAACTGATGCCCGGAAAACTAAAATCAGTAGGTGTGAAACCTGGATTCATTATTGCAGCTATTAACAAACAGGTAGTAAAAACTGCTGATGAAGCTGAATTGTTGTTAAACCAAACCAAAGGAAATGTAATGATTGAAGGCATGTATCCCAATGGCATGTATGCCTATTTCAGTTTTTTCAATAATTAGCTTATTTTAGTTGGTTAAATTGAAAAAAGCTGCCCTTAAGGCAGCCTTTTTTATCATATTGAATGATTTAGGTGTGTAAAGGTATGAAAAAACTAAATATTTTTAGTAGGTCAATAAAAAGTCATAGACATACATCAGAGAAAATCCGTACTTTATAGCTAAATGTTTTATGCTATGAAATATTTATAGCGTTAGTGGTGTATAATTATGTTTTTATTAATTTGTTGTTGATTATGTTTTCGAATAAGAGTTGAGCTGTTGTATATTTATTTATTGCTTCTTTTGGTATTTCAAGTTCAGATAATATTTTGTAAAAATCTTCTTTTGCTGATTTAACACTTTCTTCGCTATAATTTTCTTTGCAAAATGCGTTAGGCCAATTTACTACATATAAACCCGTTGTGCATTTAGACCAAATTAAGTTTAATTTTATTGATTGGTCTATCAA
>CAZDUU010000015.1:0-11493 GCA_964508675.1 uncultured Bacteroidales bacterium
TATTTTAATTTACCAAATTTATTTTGATATTTTTTTGACTTTTTTTTCACAACCTTGTAGAACCTGTTCGAAAGCGGATGCAAAGGTAATTGGCTTTTTTTTATTAACCAAATATTTTTGATATTTTTTTTCAAAAAAGTGTCTATTATTTTCTTTTGAACTGAAAATCAAAGCAATATTTTTAATCTTTTTTAAATACCAAGCGAGCATCAGCCAGCTTTAGTAAATACTTTTACATATATACCTATTTAATATATAATAGGCGTTAAAAGAGCTTAACAAGGTTTTGAAATTTGTAAATTAATAAGTAGGTTTGCATAAATATTTATGGTTATGGTTGATTCAATAATTATTATACCCACATATAATGAGAAAGAGAATATTGAAGCTATTATCAGAGCAGTATTTTCGCTCGAAAACAAGTTTGATATTTTAATTATTGATGATAATTCTCCGGATGGTACGGCTAAGATTGTAAAAGAGCTTCAAAAGGAATACAACCAAAATCTACATTTACTTGAAAGAAGCGGGAAATTAGGATTAGGAACGGCTTATATCTTTGGTTTTGATTGGTGTATAAAAAATGGCTATACTTATATATTTGAGATGGACGCAGATTTCTCACATAATCCTATTGATTTAAACAGTCTTTACGAGGCAGCAAAAGCAAAAGCCCCAGCTCTGGTAATAGGTTCGCGATATGTTTCGGGAGTGAATGTAGTGAACTGGCCTATGGGCAGAATTATTATGTCATATTACGGTTCGGCATATGTCCGCTTTGTTTCGGGTATTCCAGTAAGAGATACAACAGCCGGATTTGTATGCTATCATAGAGATATTTTGAAAAACATTGACTTCAAAAAAATTAAGATGAAAGGTTACGGCTTCCAGATAGAAATGAAGTTTTACTCGTGGAAAATGGGAGTTAATATAGTAGAAGTACCTATCATATTTACGGACAGGAAGCAGGGTACTTCAAAGATGAGCGGTGGGATTTTTAAAGAAGCCATTATTGGTGTATTCAAGATGAAAGTCCGCAGCTTTTTCACAAAATATCCAAAACTGAAAGAAATAAATGAAAAAAATCCTGCTTAAAAACGGGAATATCGTTCTCCCTTACAATGTTGTCAAGGAAGATGTACTTATTGAAGACGATAAAATAGCTTATATTTCAAAAAACATAACAAGTACTGACTCAACTTGTATTGACATAAGTGGACTTCATATATTTCCCGGCATTATTGATACCCATGTGCATTTTCGCGACCCAGGATTAACACACAAAGCGGATATCTATTCAGAATCAAAAGCATCTGTAGCAGGCGGAGTAACTACAGTAATCGATATGCCCAACACTATTCCTTATGCCGGAAATATTGAAGAAATAAGGAACAAAAAGTCCATAGCAAAAGAAAAAAGCTTGATTAATATGGGCTTTTTTATTGGGGCAAATTCTGAAAATCTTGATGAGGTTCTCGGCGTTGATGTCAGGGAGGTTGCCGGAGTAAAGCTATTTATGGGCAGTTCGACTGGAAATGTGCTGGTAGAAGACGAGTCGTATCTGAACAAACTTTTTAGCAACTCGAAAATACCCATTGCTGTACACGCTGAAGATGAAGGAACAATTAAAAAAAACATCGAAAAAGCGAAAAGCAAATTCGGAGAAAAGATTCCATTTAGGGAACACTCAAATATAAGAAGCAAAGAAGCGTGTATTTTGTCCACAGAAAAAGCAATTAACCTGGCCTTAAAATATAAAACCGATCTCCATTTACTCCACTTATCTACAAAAGAAGAGCTGGAGTTAATCGACTACAACCTTTTTACAAATATTACGACTGAAGTTTGTCTGCCACATTTATGGTTTTATCAGAATGATTTTGACAGATTAGGTGGAAAAATCAAGTGTAATCCATCGGTAAAATCAACAGAAGACCAGACCTTTTTAAGACAACATTTAGAATCAGATCTTATTTTTAGTATAGGTACCGATCATGCTCCACATACACTTGAGGAAAAGAATAAAAACTACTCACAATGCCCTTCAGGTACGCCGTTTATTCAGCATTCCCTACAATGCATTTTAGAGTTATATCATCAGGGACTGATAAAATTGAGCACTATTGCTTCAAAAATGGCGTATAATCCGGCTCAGCGTTTTAAAATTGATAAACGTGGTTCTATTAAAGTTGGAAACTATGCCGACCTGACCATTGTTAATTTGAATAAACCCTATAAAGTTACGCAGGATTCACTATTATATAAATGTCAGTGGTCGCCCATGGTTGGAGAAGAGTTTAAGTCATCTGTTGAATATACTTTTGTAAATGGTAATCTTGTGTTTAACAAAGGAAATATTGACGATTCTATAAAAGGAATGCTGGTTGAATACGACAGAAACTAAGTAAAAGCTGCATCGCCATCACCATCATACAAATTCATCTTTCCTGAAAGCTCTATTTCTTTAGTCTTTAAGTATCTTCGAAATATCTGCTTTTTATGAATAAACGGAGTTCTGATTTGCCGAAGCAAAACATTATCTTCATATAATGTAATATAATCGGGCTTTTCTTTGTTTATCAGAAACGATATAACCGTTGCAATAAGCTTTTCATGACTATACTTATAATAAATATAAGGAAATCTGAGATGCCCGTTTTTGTTTGAAAGATAAATAATAGCTACTAACTCATCATCCTTTCTGACTTCATATAAAACAGTATGGAATCTTTTCTCTTCGCTTGAAAAATGATATTTCTTTGCCTCCGGAGTAAGCGATCTCTTTTGAAGGAGCCAGGGAAAATGTTTTATCCAGTCAAGTTCTGCATTATTTCGATTAAAATTACTTCTTGAATATTGATCGATAAAAGACGTGTGATCCCTGGTTAGTACTTCCAAGCTTTTTATTTCAGCTTCTTTCAACACTATCTTACTAACAAGGAAAGGTGACCAAAAGACATTAAAAACAGTATCGGATATTTTTAAAACCTGACTTAAAAAAGAATACTTTGGATATCTATGAGGTATTATTTTTCCTAAACACATTTTTCTGTAGTAACGCACTCCTTTCAAGGTATATAAATCTTCAAACACGTCTAATCGGTTATATAAACCAGCTGCCTCAGAAGTAAAATTTGTAATCAGAATATGCTTATTATATGATTCGTATGCTGTCAAAACCAGCTTTTTGGCAATACCTTTTCCACGTGCCATAGGGCTGACCCAAATACAACTCAGCCAACCGACATGAATATTATTAATATCGTCGGGCAAAACACCTAAATATCCCAGCAAATGCTTTTCTTCGTATGCAAGAATCAGTAAAACATCATCGTTAAAGGATCTTGGGTTGTTGATGTGTGAAATAGCTCTGTGATAAGAAATAGGTAAAACTTCCATCGATTTATATTCGTCAGATTCAATGAAAGAAGCCAGCTGGGTTTTATTTAACTTTACAATATCAATCATGAACGAACTCTCTTTTTACCCGATAAATATTTTAAGGAATAGTAAAGATACTCTGTTTTTATCATTTTCGAAGCAGAATAGGCGTATTCTTTCTCCATAGGAATTCGTTGTATGTGTGTTGGCAATACATCATTATTAATTCCAGAGCATCCAAAACTAATGTCCAGCCACTTTTCCTGATGCATTTTCAAAATATAGTCACTCTCAATGCCACTGTCAGTGAATGGAAAAGCGAATAACTTTGACGATTGCGGACAATTTGATTCAATCCACTTTAAGGAATCACTCAACTGAGTCTGACGTTCCGTTTCTGATAAACATTGAAATTCTGCATGATTGGTTCCGTGTGAGCCAAACATAACGCCATTTTGTTGCATTTCTCTGATTTGAGGTAAAGTCAGATATGGTTTTTCGGTTTCTAAAAAGTGATTAATATCTATATCGCAGACTGGAAGTATCTTATCTAAAATTTCGGATTGCTTGTATTTTATGTTTAATAATTGTCCTTTAATTGACTTTTCGGCAATTCCCGCATCTTTAAGCAAAGCCGACACAGGTTTTCCCAGCATAGGTTGTAATTCTAAAGCCTGAATAATTAATGCTGCTTTGAAGCGATAAAACAAACCCCGGTTATCAACAAAATCCGTATTCAAAAAAACGATGGCAGGAATTCCTTTTTGTCTCAAAATTGGATAAACATATTGATAAACTCCTGAAAGCCCGTTATCGAAGGTAAGAACAAAAGACGGTTTTTTAAGTTTTTGCTTAGTGGCTGTGCTTTGGAGTGCGCCTTCAATTGAAATAGGTTCAAAATGCTTTAATAGAAATTCCAGGTCACTTGAAAACCTTTTAATATCTATTGGTTTGTATAAAGGCTGTATAAAATCCGCATTAGAATTGACAACTGTATGGTAAACCGGAACAATTAGTTTCTTGTTTGTCACATTTGCCCATGCACCGGTCGAAAGAACAGAAGATAAAAAACCTCCGTATTTAAAAAACATCTCTTTCATTTCACTTTCTGCTCTATAAAGTTAATTATAGCTTCGTAATCTTTCGGATTAAACCATTTATAATCATTATTCCTTCGGAACCATGTAAGCTGTTTCCGGGCATATTTTCTGGTATTTCGCTGAATTAAATCAATCGCTTCTTCTTTTGAAATTTTCCCGTCAAAATAATCGAAAAGCTCTTTATATCCCACTGTTTTAAGTGCGACTAATTTTCTATAATCTTTAAATTGCAATGCTTCCTCTTCCAATCCCTGCTTCATCATAATTTCAACACGACGGTTAATCCTCTCGTACAATTCTTCGCGCGGAAGGTCAAGAGCTATTTTCAAAATTCTGAATGGACGTTCCCTTCCGGTACGTTTCAGAAAAGAAGAATAAGGCCTGCCGGTCTGAAGACAGACCTCTACTGCCCTGAGAATACGGTTTTTGTTACTTAAATCTATTCGCTTGTAAGTTTCAATATCCAGCTTATAAAGTTGATTCCGCAACCATTCAATACCATTATCCTGCATTTGCTGATTCAGGTTTTCTCTCAATTCCATATCCACATCGGGCATATCGTCGATGCCATTACAGACAGCATCAACATATAAACCCGAACCACCTGTCAGAAAAACGGCTTGTCTTTGCTGAAAAATCTTTTTCAGCAAAGACAGCACATCATTTTCGTATTTGCTTACATTGTAATAGTCGTGAATAGAAATAAAGTGGATGAAATGATGCTCTATTTCCTGTAACTGTTCAGGCGAAGGTGGAGCTGTACCAATTTTCAATTCTTTGTAAAACTGACGGCTATCACAACCAATAATGGCTGTGTTGAATTTCTTTGCGAGATTGATTACTAAATCTGTTTTTCCTACTGCAGTAGGTCCTGTAATTATTATTAGAAATGGTTTTGGTGTATCCAAAGAAGTCAATTATAAGTCATCTTCTTCATCGTTACCAGCTTCCTCTTCAAAATCTTCTTCATCAAGTTCTTCTTCATCGGCAACTTCATCTTCTTCCGGTTCTTCGTCCAAATCCATATCGAAAGGAGGTGCTATGTCTTTATCTAAAGGGATATCGGGTATATCATCCAAGTCTTCGTCTAAAATAGGCATGGGTTTGCGCATACGTGGTGAATCGAATTCTTCATCTTCGTCATCATCAAAAATGCTACTTTTCTTGGCAACCTTCTTGCCTATCTGCTGGGGAATCTCGCCTCCAAAATCAGTGCAAACAGGGTAATACATATTGGGCGATTCGGGTTTTGTCTCCTCCAGTTCGAGTTTAAAACCACGATCGTTTACATAATCAATAATGTATATAAATTTTTGATGTGCATCTTTTACATATTCGCTCAAAACTGCATTTTCCATCGTAATCACTTCTTCCATACTGTTATTGCCCATGTCCATCAAGGGAATTTCTTTCATTCGCTTCCAGCTGTGGTTTGCAACAAAAAATGAAGCTAAATGACTGCGATCATATTCCAATTCGTCCTGAATTAAATCGTGCAAGTCGTATAAAGTTTGTTCCGATAAAATCTCGATATCCATGTAAAACTTGCTGTCCTCGTCTGAAAAAACTTTAAACTTATATACCATATTCTATAAATGAATTAAAAATTTTACAACATCAATTCCATCAGCATAATCCCAAAGTTCAGGTTGCTGAGCCTGCCCAAAATCAACGCTCCTGAATAATTTATTTTCTTTAGACACAATACATTGAATTTGTTGAGATAATGCCTCAAATTTTGGGGCTAATATACAAATATCTGAATAATACTCATAAAAAATTACACCAATTGGAGAAGAAATTTGATTACTTTCTTTAAGCATATAAAACCCTCCTTCAACAAAGGGTTCCTTGTTTATCATCAGCAATGATTTCTGATACTCGTAGTTGTTTATATAATGATGATTGGAAAACAAGTGTTCCCATTTCATGAAAGCATTGAAAAGTAAATCAAAATTATATCCTACGGGAATATATAATTTTGAAACGCTTCTGCACCCGAGTCCGAAATATAAGAAAACATCATCTGCAAGTTTTTCCAGTTGCTCGGTTGTTTCTGTTCCGTCTAAAACAGCGATGCCATTCCTATGTCCTCTGAATATATGAGGATATTTACCGAAATAATAATCAAAGTACTTTTGTGTGCCTTCGCTCCCGGTTGCAATCACGGCATCAAATACAGGAAGGGTTTCGTTTTCGAAAAAAGAGATATATTCAGCCGCTTCAGGGTATTTTTCGCATATAATTTTCAGCATCAGTTTCGGAAAACGGGCATCCTTGGACGAAAGTTTAACTAAAGCCTTATTTCCTGTCAGAAACACAGAAATAATATCATGAAACGATACCAAAGGGATGTTCCCTGCACTGATAATAGCAATTCTTTTCGGTTCGTTGCAACCTTCTGCCTTGTATTTTTCAAACCATTGAGAGAGACATGAAAAATCAAGTTTTTCTGACCAATACCGGAGCGAAAACAATATATTTTCCTTTGTAAAAAAGGCATTATACGAAGATTCTTCGTTAACAACCTTATTTATATATGAACTTAAATCAGAAAAACCTTTGTCGAGTTTTTCTTCCTCAACAAAGGTTTTTAATGTTCGGCTTAAAAAATCAACCCCTGCTAATCGTTCTTTATAGGTCATTTTTAATAATTTACACTATCCCAGGGGAAAGTGGAAAATGCTGTAGATAAAGCAGCACCAATAATCATGAAATAAATAATAATAAATACTAAGTATAATGCCGATAATGATAAACCAATAATTGCGCAGATATAACCTGCATTAAGATTTTTGTAGGATCCGATTGTATATTTTTCAGGTTCAGCTTTATATAATCTTTTAGATTTTCCGGCCAACACTAAAGAAATAATACCCAAAGTAATTCCCACAACTCCATAACACCAACAAAGAGCGATTGAAATAATACCCATAACCAACACACCGGTAGAGTTAGGTAAAGGCATTTGTACGACCGGATTATTCGGATTTTGATTTACTGCTTGATTTTCATTATTTTCCATAATTTCATGTTTTAATTTTGTACAAAAAAAAGAACTTTTTATGAAAAAGTCAACTCTTTGAAAAAAAATTATCTGTTTTACTATAAAAAAATGTATTTTTGATTATTAATTATTTGTTTATGAAAACTTCTGCATGCGGTATTAACTGTAATGAATGTGCTTTTTTTAATAAAGAATGTAAAGGATGCTTCGAAGTATCAGGCAAAACGTTTTGGGCTTCTGATATAAACGAAAAAGGTATCTGCCCACTTTTTGATTGTTCAATCAACAAAAAGGGATATAAAGATTGTGGACAGTGTGCCGACCTACCCTGTAAGATTTTTAAAGAAATGAAAGACCCTAATATTTCTGATGTCGAACATATGGAATCTATTGAAAAAAGAGTTTATAACCTTCGCAGGAAATGATAAAAAAGAAAGACCAAAACAGCCAACAACTGGAAACGATTCCCGGAGTTGGTAAAAGTATAGCCAATGATTTACGCAGTCTGGGAGTTTTGAAAGTTAACGACTTGATTGAAAAAAATCCTGAAAAACTTTACGAGGATTTATGCAAAAAACAGTATGCCCTGATCGACCGGTGCGTTCTTTATGTTTTCAGATGCGCTGTCTATTACGCCGAAAACGACACCCACAACCCTGACTTATTGAAATGGTGGAACTGGAAAGATAAAAAGTAAGATGGAAATAAATTTTATACATATTAATAGCATCGGCATTGCCGAAGTTGTTTCAGACAAAATATTAATTAAAAACACGCAGGATGCACTGGACATTATGGCCGACTGCTCATACCAGGGATACCGGAAAATGATTATTCACGAAAAGAATTTCACACCCGAATTTTTCGATTTAAAAACCCGTATTGCCGGAGATATTTTACAAAAATTCACAAATTACCAGTTAGAACTTGCCATTGTTGGCGACTTTTCAAAATATTCAAGCAAAAGTCTGAAAGATTTTATTTTCGAAAGCAATAAAGCCGGAAAAATAAACTTTGTATCAACAATTGAAGAAGCAAAAGCAGCGGTAACAAAGCATGGAAAATAAATTAAATTTAATGCCATCACTATTTCTGGGACATGGCAGCCCGATGAATGCGATAGAAGAAAATGAGTTTGTTGAAGAATTTAGAAAAATCTCAACCAAAATACCCAGGCCCAAAGCTATTCTATGCATTTCAGCTCATTGGGAGACTAAAGGCACATTGGTTACAGCTATGGATAAACCCAAAACTATTCACGATTTTGGAGGATTCCCCGACGAATTATATGAAGTTCAATACCCTGCCCCAGGAGGCCCTGAATTAGCCGATGAAATTATAAACATAATTCATAAAACAAAAGTCGAAGCTGATTATCAATGGGGGCTTGACCATGGCACATGGTCTGTCGTAAAACATTTGTATCCTAAGGCCGACATTCCTGTTGTGCAATTAAGCTTAAACTATAACCAAAATCCACAATATCATTTCGATTTGGCAAAAGAGCTTGCTCCTTTAAGAAAGAAAGGCATATTGATAATCGGAAGCGGAAATATTGTACATAACCTCAGACTAGTGAACTGGAGTAGTTTAAATGCTGAAGAAAATGGTTATGACTGGGCTTTTGAAGCTAACAATAAAATAAAAGACTTTATTTTAAATGAAGATTTCTCCGCTTTAATTAACTACACACAGCAAGGAAAGTCGTTTCAGGTGGCAATTCCAACGCCTGAGCATTTTTTACCTTTATTGTATATACTTGCTCTGAAAGAAAAAGACGAGACCATCCGTTTTTTCAACGACAAAATAGTTGCAGGATCATTATCCATGACTTCACTATTTATAGAAAATTAATTTATTCAGCTTGCACCAGATCATTATACTGCAAATCACCAACAATAAAATGGTTTACAATATCACGGTATTTATTGAAGGTAAGTAAAACAGGTATATCCGAATGGTTTGCTTCCTGAACCCGAACTCCATATTTTTTTATACCGTGATAGTTCTTAAACACCACCTCACCATGTGTTTTCATTGCAATAAAATCATCAACAATTCCATGCATCCACAAAAACGGCTGATTAACGGATTTTATTTCTTCGGCATTATCAATTTTTAAATCCATTACATACGAGCCCGGAAGGGCCAATCCTGTTGCATCCTGATAAAACACTTCTGCCGAAGCAAAAGGAGCTTCTAAAATAAGTTTTGAAGGAGTCAATGAACGTGGTTTTGACGTTAATTCCGTTGCTGGAGCCGTTCCCATGCTAAACCCGTAAATTATCAACCTGTCGCTCGTTAAACCGTTTTGTTTCAGCCACTGCATAGCAGCGTCGGCATCAGCATACATTCCACTTTCGCTGGGTTTACCTTCGGATAAACCAAATCCTCGGTAATCAAACGACATCACTCCGTAATGATGCTTTCCTCCTACCCACGCTAACAACTGAGCCCGCGGATAATAAAAATCGAGATGATCTTTATTCCCGTGGCAATATAAAATTACTGTGTCCGTAGCAATTCTGGAAATATCACCCAGATACAGAGCATAAATCTTTTTTACATCTCCATTGTCGTTCGAATTGATTGTGAACAAATGAATCATAGAATCTGCCAATGCCATGCTATCGGGTAAATGGAACTCCACTTCGCCTTTGTAATTTTGTAACTGGTAGCTGTCGATTTTATTTTCATTGGGATTATAGAGAAAATCGTCCATTTTAAGGCACGAGGTAAATAAAACTGCTATTGTCGAAAATAAAAATATTGCTCGTTTCATAATCAGAATTTTTTAGTGTAAGACAAATATAGACCAAGACTACCTTTGTTTCCGGGGGCCATATAATCTACCACAATATTCCGGTTATCTTTATTGAAACTTAAATACTTCAATTCAAGCCCAAATTCATGCTTTTCCTTTACCCAACGATGTCCCATTGTCAGATTCGGAATAAGTCTCTTTGAAACAGGTTCGTCAAAAGCCTTATTTCGGTGAAGCTCCATTAAAGCGGTGAATGATAAGTACAGATAATTTTGTTTTTCGTTGTAATGTTGGTAATAGTTCAATTCTGCAAAAGGATAAAATGCCATTCCTCCTTCTCGTAATCCATAAAAAGTATATGCTCCCCAATTGGCCGAGAACCCGCTTTTATCAAAACGATATAATGAAGTATTGGCAGATGTTTCTAATTGAACCGTTCCAAACAATAACGAAGTTGTATGCAAAGAGGCATAAACGGATACTTTATCACAAAAGCCATATGCTCCGCCGAGACTGGAAAGTGGCATAAATAGAGGAATCCCGTTAAAATTTATCATGGGGCCGCCCAAATCAGCGGTTAATTTTATATCGCCTTTTTTAAGAGGCTCAACTGTTTTTATGGACGCGCAGGAAGCTAAGAAGACACTTAGCAGAATAAAAATCCGATGCATTTTTTTCTGCAAAAATAACCAAATAAATGAAATTGAAAACAGAGAGATTATTCTGAAACTTTAATCAGTTTTCTGAAGCAACTAAAACCTTTTCCTTCAATTTTAACCACATAAATTCCATTTTCAAGCGATTGAATATTCAAGGTAGTATTTGCCAATGCATTTTCCTTATTCAGAGCCAAACGTCCTGCCTGATCATAGACAGAAACTGAAAATGAAAACTGAGTCAATACACCTATATTTATATAATCTTTTGTGGGATTCGGGAAGAAAGAAATATCAGGTTCTGTAAAACTGTTTTGATCTGCACTTGCCCAAACGCCGCTTATCCACTCTGGATGGTCAACATAAGGGTTTCGATTATGCTGAATAGCATAAACAGAATTATTTCGTTTAATTTCCTTTGCACTTACCGGGTCCAAATTACTCCACTGAATGAACATATTTTTTGCCCAGACTGAAAGGTCATCACCCGAAAAAACAGTGCTAGAACTCCACGAAGGAATTTCGTCTTTGTAGCGTGTTGCCATATAAAAATAGATACGGGCAAAATCACCTTTAAAAGAATCA
>CAZDUU010000016.1:0-11462 GCA_964508675.1 uncultured Bacteroidales bacterium
TTTGCAAAGCAGATGGAACAATGGATGAACAGCGGCAAGAAGCGAATTGTTTTTATTATTGGCGGAGCATATGGCATTCACAAATCTTTAAAACAGAAATATGCGTCTATTTCTTTGTCTGACATGACTTTTAACCATCAGATAATACGGCTGGTTTTTGCAGAGCAGCTCTATCGTGCTTTTACCATTTTAAAAGGGTTGCCGTATCATAACGATTAGGTGAAAAGAATAAAGTTTGAATTATAAATTAAGAATTTTGATTTCTACTTTTCTTTGCAAAATTAGTTCTTTGTGATTAAAATTAGAATTTAAAAATCTCACTTCCTACTTCTCTTTACTGTCATTCCGAGTGAAACGAAGGAATCTTCCCAATCCAAAATCATAAATCCTTTTAATGTTAAGTAGTTTTATGGAATAAAATATATTCAGTTCTTATTCTGAAAAGTCATTCTTTTCGGCGAAAAAATGCTATATTTTTGTTTATTATTTAAATCAAATCCATGAATTATCAGGAATTACTTAGTATTGCTATTGAAGCTGCCATTAAAGCAGGTGAAAAAATCATGACTTTTTACAATGCAGATTATAATATTGAGATTAAAGCAGACGAGTCGCCGGTAACTATTGCAGACAAAAGCGCCGAAGAAATTATTATTTCATATTTAAAAAGAACTTCGTTGCCCATTATTAGCGAGGAAAGTGAAAATACTTCGTTTGAAGAGCGAAAACATTGGAATTCCTGCTGGGTAGTTGACCCATTGGATGGAACCAAAGAATTTATCCATAAAAATGGCGAGTTTACGGTCAATATTGCTTTAGTTGAAAATCAAAAACCGGTAGTAGGCGTCATATATAGCCCTGCCGGAAATGAACTGTTCTTTGCTTCAAAAGACATGGGTAGTTTCAAAACGAAGGTCATAAGTGGAAATATTGACACTTTGTCATTACAAAAATTACCTGTAAAAAACTCATTATCTCCTGTTGTAATTGCAGTAAGCAGAAGTCATTCGAATGAAAAAACAGAAGCTTTTGTGAACGCTTTCAGGGAAAAATATCCTGATTTGAAAACAGTTGCTTCCGGTAGTTCCATGAAAATGTGCCGTGTTGCCGAGGGCAAGGCGCATTTATATCCCCGCTTCGGAAGAACCATGGAATGGGATACTGCTGCCGGTCATGCTATATTGAATTTTGCAAATGTCCATTTGTTGAATATGGGTAGTATGGAAGAATTAATGTACAATAAAGAGGACTTGTCAAACCCTGATTTTATAGCCATGTCAAATAATTTAAAGTTATAAAATGAGAGCGTTAAATGTACAGTAAAGTTAAATAACATTTAAACACATTGTTTTACAATACTTTTTAAACTTATATTCTATAAAATGATAGATACATCATTGTTTGCGCTGTGCAATCGTATATAATTCAACTATAATAGCATATTTGTACGAATGTTAAAAAAAACGCAAACATGATAAAAGTCATTTTATTTTTTGCGTAACATAGATTATGTTTGTGACAGATTGTGGGTACCCAAATACAATCTGAAATAAATTATTTATAAACTAAAAATTTCATCTATGAAAAAATTATTTTTTGTAATTATGGCAGGAGGACTTATTTTTACAGCCTGCAAAAAAGAAGATGTTAAAAAAGAAACAATTCAAAACAAGAATGAAACTACTTGGGATTATGCAAAAAAGCATGATAAATGGATTGTATCAAAAGAAATTGTTTATATTGACAGTATTCCATGTTTAGTTTATAAAAATGAAATTAATGGTCAGCTTATTTATGAAGTAACTGAAAATGAAAGTTTGAAAGCTCAATCAGGATTTGATTTTGATTCCCAATTGTTTAGAAATGATAATGGAATTGGATATAAATGTGAATTATCAGGTGAAGAGTGTTGTAATTCTACATTTCATGATGTTGATGTTATTATTGTAAGACCTTGTTTGAATAAAAATGAAATTATTAATAATAAAGTAAACTTAAATGATGGAAGTTGGAAATTAATAAATTCTCATTTTAAAATTAAAAATATTGATTGTCAAGTTTATGAAAATATTTATTCAAATCAAAAATTATATTTACCGAGTGAAACAAAGAGTACTGATGATGGAACAAGAATAAAATATGATAAAAAATTAGACATTTGTGGAGATAATCATTATAGTTGTGAGGCTGCCGGAAATGAATGTGCGAACATTACTTATGGAGGTACGCCTTATATTATTGTAAATCCGGGGACAAGAAATAATTAAAATGAAAATATTCAAACTGATATTTATTTTATTAATCATGTTGGCTTCTTGTAAAAGCCAACATGATTATTTTAAAACAGTTGCTTCATTTGAAGCGGTGAAAACATTTAATATTAAAATGCCTTTTGAATCAAACCCCTATTGTTATGCTAGCAATGTTCAATACACAGATAGTTTTATAGTAGTATACTATTACCCCATTGATACTTTATTCATTTATGATAATAAAGACAGTGAATTAAAATACAAAGTCCCTCTGAAAGATTATCATATTATTCATGCTTTTAATTTTATAAGCAAAGACAGTATTTGGGTTTTTGGAGAAATTAAAAAGGGATATAATGATCCTTTTGAGGTTATTGATGTTAATGGTGCTATTAAAAAGAAAATTGATATACAAAATTATCTAACAGATGAAAGTTTTAAAGACTACACAAATATTGATGGAAATAATTTTATTTATGATAACAAATTGTTTTTTACTCTATATTATTATTTAGAAGATGGAAAAAATATCAAATACAAAAAGCATCCGATAATTGGTTATTATGATATTCTAAAAGATAAAGTGGTATTAAATGACGAACTTTATTTTCCTTATATAAAGGATGGAATATACTATCCAACTAATGATTATTACAAAAGATATTGTCCTCAATTTACAATAAATGAAAAAAAGCATGAAATAATTATAAGCTTTAGCTATACTCCTACTTATTATGTATGGAATTTAGATTCAAATAAAGTGAATACATATCATAGTGCTAAAACTCTTTTGGTTGATACAATTATTCCTTTTAAAAGACTAATAAAAAGAGATGACCCTGAATTCTATCCCTATACTAAAACACTGGGGATGTACTTTGGAATGCATTATTTAAGAGGACAAGATATCTATGTTAGAAGCATAACGCTTCCTGAAAAAGATTATGGTCCAAATAATTATGTGTATATCTTTGTTAATGGAGAGAATGAATTCATTGGAGAAGTAAAAACTACTGAAATAATTAAAAATAACTATTTTTCATTTCAGGAATGGAGTAATGATTCTTTATTATTAGCTTACTCTTCAAATGGAAATAAACTTACTGTTTATTTAGGAAAATTAGTCTTTAAACAGATGAATCAAAATGAGTATGTAAATAAATTTAAAATATCTGCAAATCAGATAAAAGAAAAAGAACAGAATAAAGTATGCAGAATAATAGGAAATAAACAGAACATAGAAAAGAAGGATGTGTTGCTTTACTTAAAAGAAAAGCATAATATTAACGATAGTACTTTTTCTGCTATTATAATCAATAAAAAAGGGTGTTATAGTTGCAATGATTATATCTTAAATAATTTTCTCAATATAAATAAACAAGTTTTCTTAAGTTTAGAAAAAGATCCGTTATATTTACTCTATATAGATGACGATGGAAATAAATCATTTATTAAAAATAATATTTTAGGTGATTTTATTAATTTTGAGCAAAGGGTAAAAATTGATACAACTACTTTATATGAAAAATTTAATCCCTCTAATTCTTTTAATCCAAGATTAATTTTAGTTAGGCAAAATAAAATTTTATCTGATTCTGTTTATATGCCAGATAATTTGCTTAATTTGGTAGAGGAATTAATTGAATTTTATAACTTTAAAACAAACTAAATATAAAGGGTCAAAACTGGAAGTAAATAAAAGGCTGAATATTACTTGATTTTGCCTGGTATAATACAAAAATTGTAATTATTACAAATAATATTTTTAACCACATCGGGCTTTTTATAAAAGTTCCGCGGTACCATTCTTTTTGCTTCGACGGCAGCCAGTGGATAAGGTATGCAAATACCAGTAATAAAACGGTAACGGGATAAGCACCAATAAATTTGAATAAAATTTCGGGGTGGAAAGAGGTAAAGATTTGCTTAAACATAGTCGAAACATTTTCCATATCAGAAGCTCTGAAGAATATCCATGTGAGGCATACAAGATTAAATGTGATGAAAACGCTGATGAATTTTCCGAAAAAATGATTGGTTTTTATTTGCCATTTCATTGCCATAAAAAATTTATGGAACATAAGTGATGCTCCATGTATTCCGCCCCAAATGATAAAACGAACACTTGCCCCATGCCATAAGCCACCCAAAAGCATGGTAAGCATCAGGTTTACATACTGACGAACTTTACCTTTTCTGTTTCCGCCAAGGGAAATATAAAGATAATCTCTGAGCCATGTACTGAGCGAAATATGCCAGCGTCTCCAGAAATCGGTAATGTTTGCTGCTTTGTAAGGAGAATTGAAGTTTATGGGCAGGCGGAATCCTAAAATCAAGGCCACGCCGATGGCAATATCGGTATATCCGCTAAAATCACAGTAAATCTGGATGGCATAACCATAAACGGCCAACAGGTTTTCAAATCCCGAAAAAGCGTGTGGAGCGTCAAAAACACGGTCAACAAAGTTGATAGACAAATAATCGCTGATGAGCATTTTTTTTATTAAGCCGTTCATAATCAGGAGTACGGCATATGAAAATTCTTCTTTGCTCAGACGATATTTTTCAAAAAGCTGGGGAATAAAATCTGCTGCTCTTACAATAGGCCCGGCCACAAGTTGAGGGAAGAAAGTGACGTAAAAGCCAAAATCGAGAATATTCTTAACCGGTTTGAGCTTCCGGCGATAAACATCAATGGTGTAGCTCATGGTTTGAAAGGTGTAGAACGAAATACCAACCGGCAATACAATGGTTGAAATATCTAAATGAGTTCCGAACCAACTATTGGTATAAACTGCCAGCTCATTCTGAACAATTAAATGAGTTCCAAATAATTGATTTACAATATCTGTAAAGAAATAGGCATATTTAAAGTAAGCGAGTAATCCGAGGTTCATAAATAGGCTGATAACCAACCACAGGCTTCGTTTGACTTTATCTCGCGTGGCAGCAATCATCAAACCGGCAGTGTAATCAACCAAGGTTGAAAATACCAGCAATGAAAAATAATAACCGCCTGATTTATAATAAAAGAAGAGAGAAGCAATGAAAAGATAAATGTTCCTTATAGAATTCTTTTTGTATATAAAGGAATAACCCAGTAAAATAATACCGAAGAACACCCAGAAATAGAGTTGTGTAAATAGCAATGGTTCATTATCGTGATAGATCAATATGTCAATAATCCAATCCATCATTGTACTAAGAATCCGTTTAAGTATGTGTTCATAAATGCCTCAAAAAATAGGTTGCCGACGATATGATATCCTGTTGCGTTCAGATGTAACTTGTCACCGGCTGTCAGATGACTCCTGTACCATTTGTACATGCTTCCCGAGCCACCGGCAACATTGAATAAATCCCAAACAGCGCAATGTTCGTTTTGAGCGATTTTTACAATGATATCTCTTGTTGTTTGTACATTTGTATTGATGTATCTGTGCTTACGGTAATGTTCCATAGGCGTAGTAAGCAGAATAGGTATATTGGGATTTAATTTTCTGATATTTTTAATTAATGCCTCATAAGGTTGAGCAATGCCCATACTATCCAGGCGGGGCATGTAGCAATCGTTGGTGCCCAGCGAAATGATAACCCAGTTGTAGTGCATCAAGGCAATATATTCCGGTAAAAGCGTATTGAGATAAGTAGCGGCTTTTGCACCGTTTAAACCTACGGTGTGGTACACAATCCCCGGATCTTCATTCATCGGAATCAGCCCGTAAAGAATAAATTTAGCAGAATCACTTTTCATTCTTAAATTAAATGTGATGGTATCGAGATATTGATTGAAAGTGAAGGTTCTAAGTGCAACGCTGTCGTTTAAAAGCTTATATTCTTCGTTTGCTTCGATAAATGGTTTTAGATGGACATGGCTGCTGTCGTTGTTAGTGAGTAAAAGAATGTGATTGAAACTGACATTCTGAATGGATCTTTTATTAATGGAAAACATTATTTTTGAATGACAGGTATCGCTCGTGGTAGCAGTAAAACCAAGAACTGATTTTTCTTTTGACTTGCTTACCAAAGTGAATGCTGACCAGTTTCCATTACAGGATAGTTTTGTGGTAACAGGCGAATTACTTCTTAAAATGCCATATGGAAATGCTATCGCAGGAGGGCCTAGCAAATGAAAGAAAGTTTCGGCAAAGTCTCTACGAATCTGATTGGTAAAAATATCAGCCTGAACGTGTGAATCGCCAATGTGAAGAATACGGATTTGTTGTTCACCGCTAATCTGCAGGTCATTAAATTTGAGAAAGAGACTATCGTAGTTGTTTTGATTCCCCCAAAACATGAAAACATTACTATCCCGCTTTAAAAAAGGATA
Source organism: uncultured Bacteroidales bacterium (assembly GCA_964508675.1). Taxonomy (GTDB): domain Bacteria; phylum Bacteroidota; class Bacteroidia; order Bacteroidales; family GWA2-32-17; genus Ch61. Next base: position 6,583 of record CAZDUU010000016.1, read on the forward strand.
ATTCAGACTATCAGACTGTGAGAAAACAGCGACAGAAATGCAAAATAATATGTTTACCCAAACCAATCTCACGAATTTTGCTTTTTACGTTTTTTGAATTTTTGGTAATCATTGTAAATAGCGTTGTAGAGCATTTTAGCTATCTTTTTTGCTCCTGCCGGTGAGAAGTGCGTGTAATCTTTTGCAGCCAGACCTGATTTTACCCACACCGGCATGGAATTCTGTCCGCCCATTGCCTGGTACATATCCCAATAAGCACATCCGGCCCTGAATGCTGCTTTTCGCTGGGCATTCCTGATTGCCTCGATGTTTGGATAAGAAACAAGGCCGCTATCCGTATTCATGGACATATCAGAAACGCCGATAACCAGAATGCTCATTTGTGGATTTGCATTTTTTAGGAAACGAAGCTGCTGGTATACCCACTGTCCATAATAATCGTAATTTTCAGTAATGTAAGGAACAACGTTGACGCCAAATTCATAAACCAAAAGTTTAACATTGAGTTGCTTGTAGTATGACGCTAGTTGCCCCAACGAAGATGCTGCAATATCTGTCCCTGAGCTTCCGCGCATGGGAACATTATCAATCCAGATTCCGTTTGCTGATTCGAAACTGAGGCCGTAAATGTCGGGACTGTCTTTTCCGACAAATTCAATGGTTAACGATTTGGGTTGTTTTGTTAGTTCAAAGCTTTCTAAATGAAAGCCTGTGGTCGGGTTCAATGTTTTCATCGAAATAAACTCATCGCCATCAAAGAGCTGTACCAAAACGGGTTTGTTTAAATTTCCATAAGCCAGTTGAACTGTATTGAATCTGAAACTTGAACCAAATGCTCCAGTGTTGGGTTTGAAAACCAGTGAAGCATCATAAACTGTGCTGTCTTTGACTAGAGTATCATAAACAGGGGCATATCTCACAAATTGAAGTAATGGACCATAATTACGGTGTTTGATTTTTTTGCTTCTGTTTCCAAATAATGTATATCTGTTCCAGTTTCCTTTATTTTCAACATCTATTGACTGCATGATACCATTAACTTTAAACGGAATAATAAATCCGGCTCCGCTTCCTCCTAGATCAGTTTGCAAATGCTGGCGCAGATAACCCGAAATCCTGTCGCCTTCAATCTGACTGTCACCGTAATGTAGTACATGGATCCGTTTGTCTGTTTCAACTGCATTGAAAAAATCGTTTAAAGCAGTATAAGTACTATCGGGATATTGAATAGACTCTTTTACCGGAAGAATAGTGTCTTTTAAGCTTCGTGTCGAATCCTGAGCAGAAAGACTATCAGCCAGAATTAATTCTTTAATGATATTTTCTGCTTTTTTGTTAAGTGTTTGATTTTTTACACGGAATGAAAAATCCATTTTAGGAATTTTAATTTCTAAACTTCCTAAATGTAGCTTGGAGGGAATCGGTGCGAAAGTGAGCAGTGTGAATACAAGAAACACGCTCAATAAAAGGAGGAGAGAATGAAGGGGTTTGAACATCTCTGATTATTTTGGCAGGTTTATTCGTTGTCCTACTTTGATAGCCGAAGTTTTAGAAATGTTGTTTTCTTTGCAGAGATCTTCAATTGCTACATTATATAATTTGGCTATAGAATAGAGCGTATCTCCTTGTTTTACGGTATGATAAGATGGCTTAAGAGCGACATTTTCTTTTTTTATTGTATCTTTTGGCACAACAACTTCCTGCTTTAATGAATCAGTCGGGTTTATATTGTCTTTGGGAGCGGGAGTTGTTTTTTTTCTCATGACAAATATAACCAGATTTCGACCTTTTTTTACAACAGGATGTTTTCCTCTTATATTATTCCATGATTTAAGTTCGCTTACCGTAACGTGATATTTTTTTGCAATGGAAGCTAACGTTTCGCCATTTTTTACTTTATGATAAACTGCGACTTCTTCCATATTTGAATTGCTAGCTGTGATATAGGAGCTCGGTCTGATTGATCTGAAAAGCAAGGTGTCTTTATATTTATAAACACTATCGCCCAGAGCTATGAATTCTGAAATATGTTCAATAGGAAGGTACAGCGGCAGCGGTTGTTCGGGAAGGGCAGGAATAATATCCTTTTTATACTGTGGATTTAATATTTCTATTAATTCAATGGGCACTTTTAATAAATCTGATACCTGTCTTAAGTGAAGCATTTTGTTTACATATACAGTATCCACTTTTGACGGCATATAGGTTTTTCTGGGTGTAATATTCAATTCTTTGTAATAGTGAAAGGTGTATGCAGCTGCTATAAAGGCGGGAACATAACCTCTGGTTTCGCGGGGTAAATAGTTGTACATTCCCCAATAGGTGGTTTTTCCAGAACGTTTAATGGCTCTGTTGATATTTCCCGGGCCGCAGTTATAAGCTGCAATTGCCAGATGCCAATCCTGAAAAACGTTATATAAATCGCGTAAATATCTTGCTGCAGCATCTGAAGCTTTCATTAAGTCCATACGTTCATCAATAAATGATGTGACTTTAAGGTTATAAAGCTTTCCGGTTGGAAGAATAAACTGCCATAAACCGACTGCTCTGGCTCTGCTGTATGCTCTGGGGTTTAAAGCAGATTCGATGACGGGCAGGTATTTTAGCTCCAATGGTAGTCCGTAACGGTCTAACGCTTCTTCAAAATAAGGGAAATAATATTCGCTGTTTCCCAGCATATACGATACTAGATTTCTGCGTTTGCGGGCGTAAAAATCAATATATTGTTTGGTTATATTGTTGTAAGTCATTTCAATATAAGTGTTCATCCGGTTCATCTGTGTCAAAGTGACTTCGTCAGAAAAGAATGGAGCGGTAGAGGTATCATTGGTAAAGAACGATGATTCCAATTCTTTATTAAAAGGAGCATTTTGTTTATACCACAAATGCAATAAACTGTCTGTAAAGTTTTCAAATTCCTTGAAGTCTATTTCAGAAGAATTGATACTGCTATCCACCTGCGCAAATGAAAAAACGCTTGAAAATATGAAAATTACAAATATAACACTACGCCTCATAATCTGCAAATTAGGCTGTAAACTTAGCTATTTTTCTATGGATAAGCAAATTTTAAATCCCGGAGCCATAGAGTTGTTTTGTGCCATGGGAATAAATTCGGGTTGTACCTTTAATGAAAGGTCATCGCTGATATCAAAATCATATAAATGACCGTCAACAGCAGCATCTACAATATTGAGAACGTAAACACCTACGGTAAATATGGTGTACATATCGCGGTAATGACGGTAATAATTTTTTCCTGCTTCCAGTCCCGAAAGGTTATATTCTGTATTGTACATGGAATAATAGCCACTCGGATCTGTGTCGTATAAAGTTTTGTAAGCTTTTTTAAAATCCTGATAATAATTATTGTTTTTAATTGAAAGATAGGCTAATGCTCCCATTCCTCCGTAAATAATGGGAATTTTCCAGTATTTTTTATTATAAGCCTGACCTAATCCTGGTAAAACAGCCGACATGGTCATGGCTAATTTAGGTGAATGTTTTGATTTTGTTGAATCCTGCTGTTGTTTTTGTGAGTATGCCTGGTTTAAAACCAAGCAGATCATTATGAGCAACAAGATTTTTTTCATTCCTGATTATTTTTGTGATAAAGCTTCGATTAGCTTATTAAATTCACTTTCGTTTTCAAAATGAAGAATAATTTTTCCGCTTCCTTCTGATGTTTTCTTTAAATCTACGCGACAATTTAGTTTCTTGGAAATATCTTCGCGAATGCCTTTTAATTCTTTGGTACGTTGATAGTGTTTGATAGCTTTCTGGGATGATTTATCATCAACATTCAGTTCTCTTACAATATCTTCCACTTTGCGGACAGAAAAATCGTAACGTAATATCTGGTGGAAAATCATTTTCTGGGTTTCGTCGTCACCAATATTAATCAATGCGCGGGCATGGCCGACAGAAATTTTATTTTGTCTTAGTCCTGCTTGAATTTCAGGAGGTAATTTGAGTAAACGGAGGAAATTGGCAACTGTTGAGCGGTTCTTGCCGACACGTTCGCTCAGTTTTTCCTGTGTAAGCTGACATTCGTCGAGCAAACGCTGGTAACTGATGGCTATTTCAATCGGGTCTAAATCCTGACGGTGAATGTTTTCAACCAATGCCATTTCGAGCATTTCCTGGTCGTTAGCTTCGCGAATGTAAGCAGGAATAGTGTCAAGTCCTGCCATTTTGGAGGCGCGCAGACGGCGTTCACCGGAAATAAGCTGAAATTTATCTTCATCAATCTTACGTACCGTGATGGGTTGAATGATTCCCAACTGCTGAATGGATTCGCAGAGTTCTTTCAGTGCTTCTTCGTCGAATTCGGTACGAGGCTGGTACGGGTTCGTTTCGATAAAGGCGATTCTGATTTCAGATACGGCTGAGGGTTTTGTGTCGGCATCGGAAATGAGTGCTCCTAAACCGCGTCCGAGGGCGTTTTTCTTTGCGTTCATACTTTGTCAATAATTTTATCTTCGTTGGAAACTCGGGTCAGATTGTTTTTCTGCAACACTTCGCGTGCTAAATTCAAATAACCGACAGCTCCGCTACTGTTTGCATCGTATAGAATTACAGGTTTGCCAAAGCTTGGAGCTTCGCCCAGTTTTACATTACGCGGAATAATGCTGGTGAATACCATAGATTGGAAATGTTTTTTTACTTCCTGAACAACCTGGTTCGAGAGGTTGAGGCGTGAATCGTACATGGTCAGTAAAAAGCCTTCGATGAGCAGAGTGGTATTCAGACGGCTCTGGATAATTTTTATAGTGTTGAGCAGTTTGCCAAGTCCTTCCAATGCAAAATATTCGCACTGAACCGGGATGATAACCGAGTCAGCTGCTGTGAGAGCATTTACGGTAATAAGTCCGAGTGAA
>CAZDUU010000017.1:0-11420 GCA_964508675.1 uncultured Bacteroidales bacterium
AAATTGAAACCAACGATTTTGAAGCAGCCAATTATGAATTTATTGAATTCTGGCTCATGGACCCGTTTGTTTACGATACAGACTCCAATAATACCGGTGGCTATTTGTATTTCAACCTGGGCGATGTTTCAGAAGATGTGTTGAAAGACGGACGAAAGAGCTTCGAAAATGGATTTCCAACGCCAAGCCAGACACAGTTAATTGACACAACCAGCTGGGGACGAGTTCCGCTTACACAATCAGTTGTAAATGCATTTGATAATGATCCTGCAACAAGACCATACCAGGATATAGGATTAGACGGATTAAGTGATGAAAACGAAAGAACTTTTTATAAGAACTATCTCGATTCACTTCAGGCATTATTCGGAAGTCAAAGTCTTGCCTATCAGACAGCTTACAACGACCCTGCAGCAGACGATTATCATTATTATCGCGGAACAGATTACGACAATCAGCAGGTGGGTATTCTCGGACGTTACAAAAAGTACAACGGAATTGAAGGGAATAGCCCCACTGACGACCAGTCGCCCGAATCATACACTACCGCTGCAACAACATTGCCCAACACAGAAGATATCAATCGTGACAACACCTTAAATGAATCCGAAAATTATTTTCAATACAAAATAGCACTAAAAAGAAACGATTTACAAATTGGACAAAATTATATTGTTGATCAGGTAACCGGACAAAATGCCCAGGGTGAGACCGTAAAATGGTATCAGTTTAAGATTCCTCTGAGCGAACCGGATAGCACTATTGGAAATATTTCAGATTTTAAATCCATCCGCTTTATGCGTATTTTACTGAGTGGGTTCAGCGAAGATGTTGTGCTCCGTTTTGCAAAACTTGATATTGTTCGCGATGAATGGAGAAAATATAACTTTTCAATGCTGGAAGGAGGCATTTATCAACCCACTCCTCCTGCAAGTTGCTCGTTCGATATTTCGGCAGTAAACATTGAAGAAAACGGGACTAAAAAACCTGTCAATTATGTTCTTCCTAAAGGTATCAGCCGTGTTATTGACCCGTCTAATCCTCAAATACGCCAGCTGAATGAACAATCTATGGTTCTGAAAGTATGCGAACTGAGCGACGGCGATGCCAGGGCTGCTTATAAAAATGTTAATCTTGATGTACGCCAATACAAGAAAATTCAGATGTTTGTTCACGCCGAAGCTATAGAAGGACGATCATTAAACAATAATGACCTTTGCATATTCGTTCGTTTAGGCAGTGACTACCAGAATAATTACTATGAATACGAAATCCCGCTTCAATTAACCGCTTACGGAACCTATAATAACGACAACGATAACGACCGCGATAAAGTATGGCCCGAATCAAATATGTTCGATTTTAACTTTGACGATTTGTCAAGCGTTAAGCAACGGAGAAACGATGATATAAGAAACGGAGTACAGGACGTTTCGTACACTACTATTTACTCTGAAGACATCGGTGACGGAAAACGTATTTCGGTTGTTGGGAATCCCAACCTGAGTAATGTAAAAACCATTATGATCGGTATTCACAACCGCTCAAAAAATAACAACAGTGTTTCCGACGACGGTCTGGCAAAATGTGCAGAAATCTGGGTAAACGAATTACGCTTATCTAACTTTATCGAAGACGGAGGATGGGCTGCTAATTTGCGAACTACTGCACGATTGGCTGACTTTGGAACAGTTAATCTGAGTGGTAGCACCAGTAAATCCGGATTTGGAAGCATTGAGAAAAAAGTAAGCGAGCGTCAGAAAGTAGATATCTATTCTTACGATGTCTCTTCCAATCTCGAACTTGGAAAATTTGTCCCTGAAAAGGTAAAACTTTCAGTTCCCATGTTTATAGGATACAATGAAAGCATCAGCAACCCCGAATACAATCCGCTCGACCCTGATATTAAATTAAAAGTTGCGTTGGACAATGCTCCTGATAAAACAACAAAAGATTCCATCAGGCATATTGCTCAAACGTATGTAAGAAGAAAGAGCCTCAACTTTACCAATGTGAGGTTTAATACACAGAGCAAAGGGAACAACCCGTTCAATCCTGGTAATTTTGCTTTTAATTATACATTCAGCGATCAGTTGGCAAGAGATATCAATACAATAAATAACCACACCAAAAATTACCACGGGTCTATTACCTATAATTATAACGCCAATCCAAAAAATATTACACCTTTCCAGAAAGTCAGACTTTTCAATAAACCCTTCTTTAAGCTGATCAAAGACTTTAACTTCTATTATATGCCATCGATGTTTGCTTTTACAACCGACATGGATAGGACATATAATGAAACACAGCTTAGAAACGTAGAAGATTTTACAACACCTTTCCCCACTACATTCAGCAAAACGTTTAACTGGAACCGCAACTATGATCTTAGATTCGACATTACCAAGTCACTTAAATTTAATTTTCAGGCAGAAAACATTGCGCTTATTGACGAGCCGACCCAATTCGGACAAAGGGTGGATAAAGATTACGAAACCGAATACAGTCACTGGAAAGATACCATCTGGAACGGACCTTCGGGTATTCTTAATGGTGGTCGCACAACCAACTACAGGCATAATTTCGATTTGAACTACTCCGTACCTATCAATAAAATACCGTTGTTTAACTGGGTCAGCCTGAATGCCCGCTACGGAGGCACCTACACGTGGACTACTTCGCCTAAGCTTGCCGAATCAGACTTAACCCTTGGAAATACGATTAAAAACAGTAATACACAACAGCTCAGCTCCAGCTTTAATATGACACAACTCTATAACAAAATACCGGTATTAAGCCGCATCAATCAAAAATATTCAAAAGCCAAAAAGCCTAAAAAAGAAAAAGAAACGGTATATTTCCCCAAAGAGGGCAATCCTCCCAAAATTGTTAATTTTAAAGCAAAAATACCAAAACCAATCAGTCATAAGCTAAAAACTATCGATGTCACCGTTAAGCTGACAGATAAAAACGGTAAAGAAATTAAGGCAAAAACAGATATTGTTAATGAAAATCTTGTAACTCTTACAACAGACAGCGATTATCAGGATGTAAATGTTGTTGTAACAGGCAAACGTGATAAGGAAGATAATATATTTATAGTATTTCTTGAACAGACTGCCCGTGTTCTGATGGCCGTAAAAACCGTAAATATTACTTATTCGCAGAATAATGGAACTATTCTGCCCGGTTATCTGCCCCGCACACAGGTTGTGGGCATGAGCCCCTATAATAATCAAAGCATGTGGGCTCCGGGATTCAAATTTATTGCAGGTATGCAGGATGTCGATTTTGGAAGAAAAGCTGCAGAAGATTACGAATGGATCACCAAAGACTCCATTTTAAATTCTGCTTACCAAATGACCAACTCTACAACACTCAACATAAGAGTAACTGTTGAACCTGTTAAGAACATGCGCATTGAGCTGAGTGCCAACAGGACCGAATCGAGCAATTTTTCAGAATATTATCATTATAACTCTTCTTTAGGTTCTTTCGAAACTTCTAATAAACTTTATACCGGTAGTTTCTCCATGACTTACAATACGTGGAATACAACATTCGAAAAGTTTGACGAGAACTACAATTCCAATAATTTCGGAAACTTCATCAATTACAGGGTCCGCATAGCAAATCGTCTGGCCGCACAGCGACTCGAAAGCAATTATGCTGCAGCTAACGGCTATACGGGTGCTGTTAATGCTTCAACCGGATTCCCCGATGGCTATAGTGCCAATTCGCAGGATGTTCTAATTCCCGCATTCCTGTCGGCTTATTCCGGCAAAAACCCCGACAATATTGCACTGACATCATTCCCGGGCATTCTGTCCATGAGCCCTAACTGGAGCATAAACTTTACAGGCCTTACAGGAATAAAGATTGTAAAAGAGTATTTTCAGAGCGTTACTATTGCGCATTCATACCGCTCTACTTACAGCGTAAATTCATTTTCAACCAATCTCGATTACAATCCGCAGAACAGCGACGGATTGAGTTGGGTTCGCTATTCGTTGGGAAATTTTATTCCCGAGCGCGAAATAGCAACCGTTTCTATTTCAGAGCAGTTTAGCCCGCTATTAAGCATCGACGTTACCATGAAAAACAGCATCCTGGCAAAAGTTGAATTTAAACGCTCACGTAATCTGTCATTCAGTTTAGCCAATACCCAGATCAATGAAATTCAGCAAAAAGACTTGATCATAGGAACCGGTTATAGAATTAAAGACCTTGCTTTCAATATCAACAATAAGCCATTCAAGAGTGACCTGAACCTGAGAGGGAATATCAGTATAAGAAACGATCTGGCCATTATCCGCAAAATTGATGAAGCAAGCAATAATACTCAGCTCAATCAACTAACCAGTGGTAATAAAACCATTGCCATTGAGTTTACTGCCGATTATCAGCTGGGAGCCAATTTCACTATCAGCTTATTCTACAAACGCGATGTTCGTAAGCCAAAAATTTCATCAACATTCGAAACGTATAATACAAACATCGGCATAAGTTTACGTTTTACTTTAGCACAATAATATGAGGTTCTCTGTTAACCTATATTCGCGTAAGACATTATGGAAGATATCGCTTCTTCTGATTGCAATTATTATTTCATCATTATCCCTGCTTATTACCAGCAACCTGATAAAAAAACTGGAAAAAGAAGAGCGGAAAAAAGTGGAACTTTGGGCTGAGGCAACCAAACAATTAACTTCGTTAGAAAACTTAAATCAGGAAATTACGAATGTCTTATTAATGGCGGTTAAAGATAACGAAACGATTCCTGTGATTGTTACTGACAAAAGTGACAGTATTCTTTTCTTTAGAAATATTGATTCTGCAAAAGCCCTCGATAATGAATATGTGAAATCATTGCTAGAGGAAATGAAGAATGGAAATCCACCTATCGAAATAGTTTTTGATGATAATTACAAGCAATATTTTTATTACAAAGATTCCACATTATTACTTCAACTTCATTATTACCCATATGTTCAGTTAATGGTCTTCTTTATTTTTATTCTCATTGCTTACCTGGCTTTCAGTTCCATGCGCAGATCGGAGCAGAATCAGGTTTGGATGGGAATGGCTAAGGAAACCGCTCACCAGCTCGGTACGCCCATTTCATCGCTCATGGCCTGGCTTGAACTGCTCAAGCTCAACCCTCCCAATGATGCCGTGATGCTTCAGGATATTGAGAATGACATCAACCGCTTACATTTAATTGCTGAACGTTTTTCGAAGATAGGAAGCGCATCAACACCCGAACAGGCCGACCTTATTTCTGTTATTCAAAACGTAACCGCTTATATGCAGAAAAGAACCTCCTCCGCCGTTCAATATACCTTAAACCTGAACGGTCTTAACGAAGTTCGTATTCCATTGATTGTTCCTTTGTTTGAGTGGGTAATGGAAAACCTGTACAAAAACGCTGTCGATGCCATGAATGGCAAGGGCCAGATAACGGTAAACATTCGCGATAATTTCCAGACCGTTTACATTGACGTAAAAGACAGCGGAAAGGGAATCCCCAAATCAAAATATAAAACTGTTTTCAAACCCGGATATACCACCAAAAAACGCGGTTGGGGATTAGGTCTGAGCCTTACCAAACGTATTATAGAAGAATATCACGAAGGTAAAATATTTGTCAAAGCTTCGGAACTTAACCAGGGAACCACATTCAGAATTGTGCTGTTAAGAAAGTGATTTTTACTGGTTTTTTCTGATAAGATATTATCATATATTTGCATTAGCAATTTAAACAAAGCAACTGATTATGAATAAACAAGTTTTTACTTTAATGCTTCTGGTATTATGTTTCACTTCATTCAATTCCTGCAAGAAAGATAAGGAAACAGAACCTGCCACAACAACTGTAGCCGAAGACCGTCAACATATACAACTCACTTTTGATAACACCATGGTAGGCTTAACCCAGGTTAAGAACGGCGACTTTTTTCAGGCCATGGTTACTTTTCTGGGAATGCAGAATGGTGACGCATTAAACGAAGATTGGGTGACTACACTCACCGACGAACTAGATAATGTTGCCAATTTAAGCTGGATTGACGACCAAAACCGCTTCAGCCTCAGCTATTTTGGCGGAACCTATAACTGGAACTTCAGTACACATACCTGGGACAAAACTCCCAACACACAGGTTGTGCTCAACTTCCCATCAGATCCAAATGCTACTACCAACAACTGCACCTTAACTATTTCTGATTATGCCGATTCCCCCTATGTTATCGACAACGAAACAGATTATTTGCCCACTTTATTAAAAGCCAACCTGACCAAAAACGGTGATGAAATTTTTCGCATTAATATGTCGTCTGTTTATAATCCGAGCGGCTTTCCCATTCCTATTGATGCAACCATCAGTTTGTGGCTAAAACCTTTTAATTATTCATTCAGTATTAAACGATTAACCAGCACCCAGTTTGAATTAAGGGCTAATTTATTTACCGGATCAGCAAATCAGACTACCTTATATTCAAAACTATCACTGGCACACGACGATTACGAAAATCTTGATTTTGAAACCGACATTAATACAGTTGTTTTCGATTATCAAAAAGCAAATATGAATATAAACGGTTCATGGGATGTGTTGGCTTACAATAATCTTTCAAATCCCACGACCACCCAGTTAAACAGCACTATCTACATCACTGTAAACTACGACCAGAAAAAAATCGGTGACCTGCGCTTTAAAGACGTAGGAAGCGATCAGGAATTATATGTATTTTACAAAGACGGCAGCTCCGAAAATACCTCCATTTATTACGACCCGTTTGTAAGTGACTTCAAAGCATTAATTAATCCATACTTTGGCGATATAAACGTGAAAAAATCAGCCCAGAAGGCCTATATTAAGTGGAAAATTAAAAACTTAAAGAAAAAAATAAGTGGCTGGTTCATTTAAAATTAAATCACTTTTTATTATTGTATTGCTTTTTTATGGCAGCCTTACCTGCAGGGCGCAGGTACAGCACTTTGAGAAAGACACAACCAGTGTTTTTAAAAACGAAATAGGAATTGATATTGTCAACTTTCTGACTTTTCTGAAGAAAAATTCCCAGTCGTACCAGCTCAATTACAAACGCTATGTTTTTAAAAGCTCAGCCATAAGGTTCGGGCTTAACCTCGATATCTCGTCTATCAAAGAAAGCGATGTATATGTCAGCACAAGGCTGGGCTACGAGTTTGGAAAGCAATATTACAAATGGCGGCTTTTTTATGGCTCCGACTTTTCTTACTATTACTCCAAGAATAATTTGCAGCCCAACAAAAATTACCGTCTCGGTGCAGAACCGCTGATCGGTGCAAAATACTATTTCAGCAAACACTTTTCGGTGTCGTCAGAAATAAAACTGAACTTTTTCTATTATATCTATAGGAATGACCAGTCGTTCGATCCCTCTGCCAATTCAGAAGAAAATGAGCTGACCATAGGCTCCGTGGGAATGTTTATTTTTAGTTTCCATTTTTAGCTTTTTCTTTAGCAATAAACAACTAACGTTCACTCAACTTACGAATCCAGAGCGAAACCAATTCCTGACCATCTTTTGTGTCCCAGTCCTTTTCTATACTAAGATGACATTTTATTCCTTCACCTTTTCTGTCGTGATGGCAAAAACGGCATTCAAGAGGTTGAAATCTGCTTCCATATAGCTCGCACAAACTATTTTTCAGAAAAATACAACCATTACCTGCAAACAGTTGAAGAGCACAATTACCTTCATTTCCCTTAAAAGCCGGAGATAATACTCCAAATGTAAATTCCGGCGAAATTTCAAGCATCATCCTGTTGGCAAAACCTGCTTCTATGGCATGCTTCGCCTCTTCAACCGTCCACCAGCCCGGACGTTTGCAATAGCTCACACAAATATTGCACGAACAAGGCTCTGAAGGAGGATATTTTTCAACGAGAAAATGATGTGTTTTCTGGCTCATTTCAAATAATTTATAGGTTCATCTTAATCTTTTATTACCTAATTTTGAGAAATAAATTTATGCTTTAGCTTTCGGTTTGGAAATAGTGAGTAATCATCATTTTTTATGGCATCTGATATGGATCAACTAAAATCAAAACACCGGCAAAATGCCAGATCGCACCAATGTACAGTCACAGACGAAGATTATCAAAGAATTGCACCACAGGTAGAGCTTCTAAAAAGATTGTCGAAAATGGAGAATACTACTTTTACCATCTACGACATGAATCAAAATCATTACCTGCTCAAAAGTCCTGAATTCAAAAAAATGCTGGGTTATACAAGCAATGAAGATATTGAGAACGACGATATGGAGCTCTTTCATAATATAATTCACCCTGACGACCTAGCTTTTGTGCTTGAAACCGAGAATAAGGCGTTTCAATTTTTTAAAGACCTTAAGGCCGAAGAAAAAAAGGATTATAAACTGGTGTACGATTTCAGGGTAAAAAACACAGCCGGCATTTATATGCGGTTTATACACCAGTTTGCAGTATTGGAGCAGGATAAATTTGGAAAATCGTGGCTTGTTCTTGTAGTAACCGATTTGATCGCAGAAAAAGCCTTGGACAATATACCTCAGCGAAGGATGATGAATATAAAAACAGGTAAATTACATCTGTTTAACAGCGACCATGAATCAAATTCGGATATGTTGCTAACCAAAAGAGAAACAGAAGTTTTAAAATTAATAGCCCAGGGACACGATAGTAAAGAAATTTCTACAAAGCTTTTTATCAGTATCAATACAGTAAATAATCATCGCCAGAATATTCTTCATAAAACCAAAACTGAAAACACAACACAGGCCTTGCTCTATGCCAAAAGGCTGGGAATAATATAATTTAAAAATTAAAACCATGAATTGCTTTGTTCGCTAACGGTTTATACCAGAAATTATTTTTAACTTCCAAACTCAGGAACGTGCAATTGTTAAATTATTAACACAAATTTGTTTATTGTTTGAAAAAGTTGTTTTAATTTTGAGGAGAATAAATGGAAGATTAATTTTATCTAAATGATCGTAAACGATTAAAATTATTTAACTAACAGATAGTGTTAATTATTTTTATAATTAAAAAATGAATATTATCTTTGCTGATAGAAAACTTGAAAAATATTCAAATAATGACCGCTTGGCGCTCAAAGAATTTGGAAAAGCTAGGTTTGAAGTATTTAAGAAAAGAATGACAGCCCTTTATGTGGCAGATAATTTGGAAGAGCTGAGGTATCAACCAGGTAACTGGCACGAACTAATTGAAAATAGAAAGGGACAATGGGCTTGCGATTTAGACCAACCATATCGCTTAATATTCGAACCTCAAGAAAAACCAATTCCTACCGATGATTCAGGTAAATATATTTGGATAGAAATTAAAGCTGTTGAAATAATAGAAATTACAAACTATCACAAGGAGAAGTAAGATATGATAACCAGAAATCAATATTTTCCACAAACTGTTACACACCCTGGCTCTACATTAGAAGAAAAATTGCTGGAAATGTGCATGAGCATAAAAGAATTTGCTTTGCGATCTGATAAACCAGAAAAAACAATAATAGCAGTCATTAAAGGTACTAGTGCTATTACACCAGAAATGGCAATAAAATTTGAAAATGTTACTCAAATTCCTGCCAGTTTTTGGACTCGGCATCAGCAAAGATACGATGAGTTTAAAACAAGAGAGAAATTAAAAAGTGTAGTTGACGAAGCAGCCGATTGGACAAAAAAATTCCCTTATGCTGAAATGGCAAAAAATAATTGGGTGCCACCTACACGGGTATTGGAAGAAAAAACGATAAATCTGCTAAATTACTTTGGTGTGGCAACACACAATGGATGGAAAAACCTGTATATGGAATCGGAACTAAAAGTTGCAGCCTATACTTCGTTAAAGCATACGCACGAACCTCATGCAATATCAGCATGGTTAAGACAGGGTGAATTGCAGGCAAAAACAAATGAAGTGCCCGTCTTTGACATTAAAAAATTAAAAAGCAACATACCTGCCATGCGAAAACTAATGGTTGAACAACCTGTAAATTTCTTTAAACAATTGCAGCAACTTTGTTCCGAAGCTGGTGTTATATTGTTATTTACCCGAAAACTTCCTAAAGTTCCATTAAGTGGCTCTACCCGATGGATAAACGAAAATCCGTTAATACAGCTTACCGCTCGTTATGGGCAAAACGACAGATTCTGGTTTACCTTTTTCCATGAATTAGGTCATATTATTTTGCATGGCAAAAAATACATTTCGTTAGAAAATGTTGATTTTGCGGCTGCGGATCCCGAGAAAGAAAATGAAGCGCACGATTTTGCAGTAAAACATACCTTCTCGAAAGAACAGGAAGAAAAATTGTTACGCGAGCATCCAACCTCAATTACTGCAGATGATATTGTTAGTTATGCACGCGAGTTTAACACGCACCCAGCAATGATAATCGGGCGCTTGCAACATCTTGGGCTTATTCATTACAGCGTAGGACGTGAGTTTATTCAGCCAGTGCAATTGTCTGAACTATGATTTATATGATTAAAAGATTAATAATGATGTAGCATTTAATGAGTTAAAAAGTACAAAAGAGACAATTAATTAATTCTGAAGATGATTTGATCAACTGGTAAAATTACTAAGCCCAACATTTTGTATAACTAATGGCAGACGAAGTAGTAAACATCAAAGATTGTAGCCCGCTCAAACTGCATAGCGTTTTGACATGGAACGACCACGCAATCTGCCATCACTCATACCATCACCGTTAGCCAACATTTATAAAATATTGAAAATAGTGAAAACAGAAAAAAGGAAACAAATAATAAAAATGACAATTGGATTTGTTTTAATATTGTTTAGTTTTTGTTGGTCTTTCTTTCATTTAAAATTATTATATGATTATCATTTTACTGCAAAACTTTTTATTATTATGCTACCAGATTGGATTCTGACATTAAACTCTTTTGCAGGATTTATTGGTGTTTTAGATAGCATTTTAGTTTTTAAAAATAAAATCAATCCATATCTAGCAATTTCCATATCAAGTATTTTATTCATGGGATTTGGTAGTTTGGAATTTTATTTGACTTTGTGACAAAAAATGAAATGAATAAATGTTGGCTAACACAATGCATATATCATGACGGAGTGCGTAACGGTTTTATCTGCGGATTCTCGCATGAACGTCACTAAAATCTGAACTGAACCGATAGAGAGCAATACGCTTCGCTTAACGGTTTTTAAACTTAATAGTTTTGGTGGTTAAGCTCTCAAAAACATTTGCTTCTTTTTCACTCACAAAATAAAAACACTAACTTTGTCTTTATTATGTATTTGAATTTATGAGAACCATTCTGCTTTTTCTTTTACCGGCACTGTTATTCTTTTCGTGTCAGCAGCAAAGCGAAAAGGAAACTAA
>CAZDUU010000018.1:0-11055 GCA_964508675.1 uncultured Bacteroidales bacterium
AGCTTTTCAAATCTGTCATTGAATGCAAATTCTTATTTGTGGTACTTTGGTGATGGTGACAGTGTAATTGCAGAATCACCGATTCATGTTTATCCGGGTCCTGGATTATTTCAGGTGAAATTAGTTGCTTCCTTTTGTGAAAAGTCAGATACTGCTGAATACACGATTACCATACAAAATCAGAACTCCATAGCTTTAGTCGATGAAAACAGAATTAATATTATGCCTAATCCTGTTCTTGATAAGGCCGAGATTGATTTAACAGACATCGTTCTTGTGAAAGCATTTGATATAACTGGGAAAGAAATAACGATTAATTGGACAAAAGAAGAAAATAACGCTATTCTTGATTTATCAGAAAACCATGCGGGGACCTATATCTTGCAGGTGATAACCAAGAATAAGTCTTACACAAGCGCAATTGTAAAAAAATAATTATTTACAAACCTGGCTTATCATTGATTCGTATTGTTTATAACCCAGCATCACAGCTTTTTTTACATCCTCACATGCCTTTTGCTTATTTCCTGACATTTGATATAAATATGCTCTTTTAGCCAGATAATCACCATTATTGGGTTTTAGTTCAATAGCCTGGTTTAAATCAGAAATGGCGTCGCTGATTAAATTCAGCTTAAGATTAACATTGCATCTGTTCATGTAATAATCGTCGTTTTGAGGATTTAGCCTGATAGCCTTATCAAAACTTTTTAGAGAAGAAACATAGTCCT
The DNA here is from genome assembly GCA_964508675.1 of uncultured Bacteroidales bacterium. Classification (GTDB taxonomy): domain Bacteria; phylum Bacteroidota; class Bacteroidia; order Bacteroidales; family GWA2-32-17; genus Ch61. The sequence goes on from CAZDUU010000018.1 coordinate 732, forward strand.
TTTGCTTAAAATAGGTGATTGCCTGATTTATGAAGAAATCGGCCTGCAAACTGTCAAGGGAGATGGCGACATTAAAATCAGCCAAGGCCTCATTTAATTTATCCGTTTGCGAATACAATGTTCCCCTGTTATAGAAATACAGAGGTTTTTTCTGATACTGAATAGCTTTTGAATAAGCCCATAAAGCAGAATCAGCTTTGTTTACAGCAGAGAAATAATTACCCAGGCTGTTCCACGCATCACACATAGTGGAATCTTCCTTGAGCAGGTACATGAGTTGCGAATATGCCAGCGAAATATTGCCTGTTTTGAGAAAAACATTTGAAATGGTCTGCTTTATTTCTTTTCTGCTAGGGTTTTTCTTTAAAAGTTCTGTATAATCAGATAAAGCCAAAGAATATTGATTGGTTTGATAATAAACAAAAGCTCTGTTTTCAAGCATTTTATAATATATATCATCGGAATTTTTGATTTTATTATAGGCCTGAATGGCTTCTGTATATCTTTTCTCTTGTCTGAGGGCATTTCCATAATTTAAAAGCGCAACATGACTTTCAGGATATGTTTTTAAAACATTTTCCCATAAGGTCACACTGTTTTTCCATGTTTTAGCATAATTAAACGATGAAAACCCAAGAAATGCAATCCAAACAAAAGCAATGATTTTTACGACCGGATATTTTTCTGTTAACGGATATATCCATGCTACCAAAACATAAAATAAACCAATATATGCCACATAAGTATAGCGTTCGGCCATAAAGTAAGAACTTGCGTATGTGTCGGAAAGCTTTAAAAAAAGAACAATATTGATGAAAAAAAATGCCAGACCAAAAAATAAAGTTCTGTTGTTTTTTTTAAATGATTGATATACAATAAAAAGAAATGCTAAAATTAAGATTATTCCGAAATAAAAATAAGCAGGAAAAGAGTCAGCATAAATGGGATGAAAGGCTGCCAGGTCCGAAGGAAAAAATGCTTTAAACAGATACATTGCAAAAGACCATCCTGAATAGGCCATTGAAGCATCAAAAGGCAATTTAACATCTGCTTGTTCCAATAGCGGTTTTTGAGCTAAAGTTGCCATAAAAGCAAAAAATCCAGCAATTGCCCAGAATGGGAGCGTTTTAAGAATTTCTTTTTTTGTGAATTGATTTTTCAAATAAAGCAAAGCCAATAATATCAATGGGAATACCATAGCTGACCCTTTTGATAAAAGCGACAATAAGAATGAAATCATGCAAAGCCAGTAAAATTTGGAATTTGCTGATAAAAGGTATCGAAGATAAATTAAAATAGAGACTAAAAAATAGCTGGTAAATAATAAATTTTTTCGCTCTGTTATCCACGACACAGATTCGTTAACATATGGGTGTATGGCAAATAATAAAGCTGTAAAAAATGCAATTTTATCGTTTTGGCTTATTTTTCTGATGAAATAGAAAGCAAGAATGGTGTTTACAATATGGAGTAAAAGATTGTGAAGATGATAACCCCAAGCTTCGAGATGAAAAAACTGAAAATCAACTGCCAGCGAAAGCCATGTCAACGGATGATAGTGCCCGTGCATGGGTTGCGTGAAAACAGCACTGAAAAAATTACTGTTAATGTGCCGGATAAGCTCATTTTGAGTAATGTAAGCCGGGTCATCCCAATTAGTAAAACCAAAGAAGATGGTCTGGCCAAACAAAGCAGCAACAATGAAAATCAAAATAAGAATATACGTGCCGGGCTTAAATTTTTGCATAAGAAATAGAAAACACAAACCTAAGCCATTTTTACCAAACAACAAAAATTAATGCCAAGGCTTTAAATTTTTACAGTTTTTGTCCTTGCATATTTCTCAATCGTCTATTATCTTAGATACCTTTTATTCGGAATTCAACGAAAATGTTTTCAGACGATTATAACAGGCTTCTGGAGCGACTTAACGAATTTATTCGTAAGTACTATCACAACGAAATTCGTCGTGGTTTGCTGCTGCTTTTTGTAGTTTTGGGAATAAGCACACTGGCTGTTTTTCTGTTAGAGTATTTCGGACATTTTACAGTTTCGGTAAGAACCATCATTTTTTATATTTGTTTATCGGCTTATATGCTAATCATTTTCAGATATATTTTCTTTCCGCTGGCTTCACTTTTTAATTTCAGACACAGTTTGAATTACAGTCAGGCAGCGGATATAATAAGCAAACATTTTCCAGAGATTCAGGATAAATTCAGAAATACACTCGAACTGGCCGATCTGGCAAAATCGAATCGCTATTCGTACAGCCTGCTTATGGCAAGCATCGATCAAAAAGCTAAAATGCTGAATCCCATTCCTTTTCATCTGGCCATCGATATTAAAATAAACTACAAACTTCTGAAATACCTCGGCATAATATTGTTGTTTTATGTTTCAGTAATGATTTTTAAGCCTGTAATTCTTAAAGAAGGCTCTGAGCGTATGCTGCATTACAGAACCGAATTTAAAACTCCAGCACCCTTTGCTTTTGAACTTTTAAATCCCAATCTCATCGTTGAACAGGGCTGTGATTACGAGCTTAAGGTAAAACTCAAAGGCACCTATATTCCTCAAAGAGCTTACGTCGTAGTTGGTTCAACACGACTTATGCTGAGCAATATTGACAAATCGACTTTCACTTACACATTCAAAGGCGTAAACCGCTCCCTCAACTTTCACTTCGAAGCTGATGATGTTCATTCCGATGCCTATAAGCTCAATGTGGTTTTTCCGCCGCAGATTATTGCATTTAAAGTAGAGATTACACCTCCAGCATACACGGGCATAAAAGCCAGCATCGTCGAAAATACCGGAGATATTTCAGCTCCGTGCGGAAGTTCGGTTAAGTGGATTCTCAAGACTTCTAATACCGATTCGATGGTAATGAAAATAAATGACTCACTTTCTTTAAATGCCCAGAAAGAAAACGACTTGTTTGTATTTAAGAAACTATTCCTGCAGTCTGCAAATTATTCACTGGTGCCGGTCAACAGGCAAATGGCAAGTAAAAAGAACATGGTTTATAACGTCAATATAGTACCCGATATTTATCCGAGCATTCAGGCCGACTTTATTACCGACAGCACCCTGTGGGGAATGTATTATTTTAAAGGAACCATTTCAGACGATTACGGATTTAAAAAGCTTTTATTTGTTCTAAAATATGGAAAAGACTCTGTTAAGCAGTTATCTATTCCTGTTCAGAATACTTTACTTAACCAGGAATTTTATTTCGCATATGATTTTTCCGCATTAAAAAGCTATAGCGGAAACATAGAATACTATTTTGAGATATTTGACAATGATGGTATTCACGGCAGTAAATCAACCAAATCATCAGCAAAAACCCTTCGTATTCCCGACAAGAAAGAAATCGAAAATATGAAGAACGAAGCGAATAAAGATATTTTCGACCAACTGAACCAATCGGAAAAAATGACATCCGAACTTGAAAAAGAACTAAAACAATTGCAAAAGAACATTACCAATTCGAATAATATTTCGTGGGAACAGACACAAAAATTCCAACAGATACTCAACAAACAACTTCAGCTTGAACAAAACCTGAAAAAAATTTCAGAAGAAAACAAGCAAAAGAATAACATGTTAAATACCTTTTCAGAGCAGGATAAAGAAATGCTCGAAAAGCAGCAGCAAATACAGCAACTGCTTGAAAATATCATGGACGATGAACTCAAAAAGCTAATTGACCAGCTACGCGAGATGATGAAGAACATGGACAAGGAAAAAATGAGCGAAATGACACAGGAGCTGAAGATGCAGACCGAAGAGGTGAACAAGGAACTTGACCGTACTCTGGAAATGCTAAAGAAAATGGATATTGAGGAAAAGATTAATAGTTTGTCTAAAGACTTGGAAGAACTGGCAAATAAGCAGGATAAGCTTTCGGAGCAGGCGGGAGACAAGAAAAATCCAACCGATTCGCTCTCTATACAACAGCAGGCTCAGCAACAGGAATTCAAAGATATGCAGCAAAAATATCAGGATCTGATGAAGCAGAATAATCAGTTAAGCGAACCGTTTAGTATGCAGTCATTTGAGCAGGAACAAAAATCTATTGAGCAGGAAATGCAACAGGGTGAAAACGAATTACAAAACAATAACCGCAAAAATGCTTCAAAAAGCCAGAAAAATGCTTCGAAACAAATGAAGCAACTGAGCCAGCAAATGCAGAATATGATGCAGCAAAATGCACAGGAGGCACAGGCTGAAGATCAGGAAAGCCTTAAAATGACCCTTGAAAATATAAAGGACTTGTCTTTTGCCCAAGAAGAACTGATGCTTCAGACAAAAAGATCCAAAACCTACGATCCGAAATACGTTGATTTGAGTCAGAAACAAAACCGGATCCAAGGAAATATCAAAGTTATTGAAGATTCTTTGATGGCTTTGGCAAAAAGAAATCCTATTATCAGCCCGATTGTAAAAAAGCATCTGAAAAATATTAAAGGGTATGATAAACAGGCTTTAAAGGCATTGGAAGACAGAAATATAGTTCAGGCAACAACGAAGCAGCAGTTAATCATGACGGAAGCCAATGAATTGGCATTACTTTTTGATGAAATTCTTAAACAAATGCAGAAATCCAATTCACAGAAAATGTGCAGTGGTGGTCAGTGTAAAAAGCCCGGAAACGGACAACCCAAACCCAGCTATCAGCAGATGAAAAACATGCAGCAGCAAATTAAACAGCAATTGCAATCGATAATTAGTGAAATGAAACAGGGACAAAAGACGAAAGATGGCAAAGGCATGTCAGAGCAATTAGGAAAAATGATTTCCATGCAGGATAAAATGAATCAGATGATGAATGACCTTATGCAGCAGGGAGGTATAAGTCCTGAGTCAATGAAAAAGCTTCAGGAAATAAAAAATATAATGAATGATGTACAGAAAGATATTGCCAATAAAAACATAACAACTCAGACAGTTCAGCGCCAGGAACAAATTTTGACACGACTACTTGAAGCAGAAAAAGCAGATAATGAGCGTGATACGGAAAATAAACGAGAATCTCAAAGCGGAAAAAATGATAAAATTAGTAACCCTAACGAATTTTTTCAGTATAAAGGTAAAAAAAGTAATTACGATGAGATTTTATTTCAGAGCAACATTCCACTTCAGAAATATTATCAGGAACTTTATAGAAAATATATGATTAACCTAAACAAGTAGGTCTATGAAAAACAATATTCAATTCCCCTCCAAAATCGAAAACATCAGTATAATAGAAAGACTGGTGGACGAACTTACGCAGCAAAATCAAATAAACAGTGAAATATATGGGAATATGCTGGTTTCGATGGTAGAAGCAGTTAATAACGCAATTATACATGGGAATAAGCTGGACGAAAGCAAGTCAGTTAAAGTAGAGTACGAACTAAATGACAATCTTTTTACCTTTTCAGTAAAAGACGATGGCGATGGTTTCGATTTTAAAAATTTACCAGATCCCACAGCACCGGAAAATCTTGAAAAACCTCATGGCAGAGGAATCTTTCTTATCTCACATCTTGTAGATGAGCTTCATTTTGAAGATAATGGAAGTAAATTGTGTGTAAAAATCAATGTTCATCCCTGCTAAACAATGTCCGTTCTTTTTCATTTAGCCGATCTGAAAAAAAATCCTGTTAAAGGTTATACCAAAATTTTAACTTCCTGGATTAAAAAAGTGATTGAAAATTATCAGAAAGAAAGTGGTGATATTAATATTATTTTTTGCTCAAACGATTATTTGCTTGACATTAATAAAAAATTCTTAAATCATCATTATTATACAGATGTAATAACTTTTCCATATACCGAGAAAGATATTTTATCGGGAGATATTTTTATCAGTATGGATCAGGTAAAGTTGAATGCTGAACAATTTAAAACAACTTCCGACGAAGAGCTTCACAGAGTTATCATTCATGGAATTTTACATCTGATAGGTTTTAACGACGAGTCAGATCATGAACGTATGCATATGCATGTGTTGGAGGACGAATCGCTGATGTTACTGGAGGAGATGCAGAAATTATAAGTGCTCAATATTTACAATTTTAACCTGGAGATTATCAATCCAAACGGTTGAACGATCATTATTCCAAAGATAAATTTTAAGCTTTTGGGTTAAAAACTCAGGCTTTACTTTTGATTTTTATAAAAGAATCATTCTTCTTTAAATTTTTATACATCCTATTGTTTTACTTAAGACAACAAAGGTATAATATATTTTTTTAGATAAAAATCAGACTTTATTACAATTTTTTTACTATTTTTGGAAAAAAACTAAACCTTTAGAAATATCCTAACGTAAAACGGTGAACATTAAAAAGAATTAGATGATTGTAGATTATAAAAATGTTCTTCAGGTAAATATAAATCACAAGTTAGAAATTGTGCAATTAATCTATATTGAAGGCATTATTAAATCTGTAAAAGTAGGAATGGTTCTTACCGACATTATTGGTGAGTGCTTTAATGAAACTATTTTACAAGCCATTGAATTAGGAACGAATAAAGCTAATGATGAGCAGTTCGTTAAAAACGATTATTTTAACAGTAAAATAAAAATTGAACTAAATAAAAATCATCCGCAGTCTTATAATATTAATGTATATACAGCAAAATCAATAGAAAAAACGAAACCAATAAATCCTCTCGAAAATCTTTTACTCGACTTAAGTACCGATGGCATTATTGTAGTTGACCGTTTTGGTTATATTCAATATAGCAACAAAGCTTTTAGTGAAATGTCACGATACCCGTCCTCTACACTTAAAGGCAAAATCTTTTATCCACTATTTGTGCGTTCTCAGGAATGGTTTATCAATTCAGAAAGCTACTCGGTATGCTATGACGATATGATAGCATTAGATGGAGCACTGATCCCCATTCAAATTATTAAACACTTTTTAAAGATATCGGATACTCAAAAAGGATTTGTTTATATCATTAAGAATGTTAGCCAGTTAAAATCAGTAGAACAGGAGCTAAATCTGCGAGAAAATATTATTGAAAGCATTCTTTTTGCATCACAACAATTCCTGTTCTCGACAGACTGGGAAAAAAACATTCACAAAGTCTTAGCTCATCTCGGAAATTCAATTAAAGCAAGTCGTATTAATTTAATTGAAAACCACGTAAATCATAACGAAGAACTGTGCATGAAGTTCAATGCGTCGTGGATAAATGAAAACAACAAAGGATTTGAGCTTTCTCAAAGATGCGTCCCATATTTTCCTGAACATGATGATTTGTTTTCTGAACTTTCAGCCGGGAATATTTTCTTTATTGAAAATAATGAACAATATAGTTTTTATCATAAAGATTATAAGTTTAGCTCCTCCATATTAATTCCTATATTTAAAAATGATGACTGGTGGGGATTCTTAGGAGTAGATGAATGCTCCCGTATAAGGACGTGGAAACAATCCGAAATTCAGGCACTAAAGCAAGTTGCAAATATTATTGGGGCAGCAATAACACAGAAAACAAATATACAGCATATTGAAAGCCTGAGATTAAAATCAGAAGAGAGCGACCGCCTGAAAACAGCTTTTTTGTCGAATATTGGTCATGAACTCAGAACTCCCCTTAATGCTGTTCTTGGATTTAGTGATTTATTGAAAAAATATTCACTAACGGATGATAAACGAATAGAATATTCACAATTTATAAGTGATAATAGCCAGAAGCTTCTAAAAAGTATCGATTTACTTGTCAATTTTGCAAAACTGGAAGCCGGTAACATAAATATAATTCCGGAGCAAATAAATATATGTACTTTTCTTCAGGAATTGGCGGTGTATGCAAATAATGAAATAACCAAATCTGCAAAAAAAATTGCACTTTCAGTTCAATGTGCCGATAAAGAAACATTTATTATAACAGACAAAAAACTTTTGATTCAGATTTTTTCGCAGCTGATTTCCAATGCCATAAAGTTTACAACATCAGGTGTCATAGAAATCGGGATAAAAAAAGGTAATTATTTTACTTTTTTCGTTTCCGATACCGGAAGGGGAATTGAAAAAGATAAAATCTCCTTTATCTTTAATCGTTTTAGAATTTTAGAAAACGAAACAACTCGTATCAATCCGGGAATGGGAATAGGATTACCCGTTGCCAAGCGCTTAGTAGAACGTTTGCAGGGAAATATCTTTCTGGAATCAGAAGTCAATGTAGGAACCGTTGTTTACTTTACTCTGCCTGCAAGATTGGAAATCAGACATGAACAGTTAAGCTATAATGAACCCAATGAAACGGATACCATATATTTATTAGAAGAAAATAATGAAATTTATTTTAAACTATACACGATATTAAAATCGAGATACCCTTCCATTAAAAGGGCGCAAAATCTGAAAGAAATTGAACCCGAAAAGGCCTCCATGATTATTTTAAATGCCGGAAAAATAAGTGCTGATCAATTACAATATCTGAAAAATATTGAAAAAAGATTTCCCCGATTAAAAATTGTAAATCAAACATTTTCTCCCTCAAAAAATTCTGTAAATACTGGAATGACAACCCTTCCAAATAATTATAAAGAATTATTATCTTCAATTAAGTCTATATTAAAATGAAAAAAACACTTTTTATTATTATAAGCTTATTCAACAGCATTTTTATTTTTGCTCAGACTGAAGGAAAAGTAAACAGTCAGGTGAGTATACAGCAGGAAGCTCAATTTCCCGGTGGCGATCAGGCGCTCATAAAATATATTTACGAAAATATGCATTGGCCGGAAGATATTAAAGGGAATGTAATTGACGACCAGTGTATGGTAAGTCTGGATGTCCGTGCCGACAGTATGGTCGAAAATATTGTTTTTCTTAAAAAAGTAGGTTACGGAATTGACCAGCAAATCAGCGAACTTCTAAAACGCAAGAAATTTATTCCTTCCATTCAAAATAATGTTCCCGTTAAAATGAATATTATGCTGACTATTCCTGTTCAGTACAGAAAAAAGTAATACTTTTCAGTAAGGGGATTTTAGGCAGTGCTGCATAATAATTCCTTTTAAAGCAAGCATTTCAGACAAGTAATATGAAAAAAACATAGCATTTGCAAACATTTCAAAGTTTCGTATTTTTACGAAAAAAAATAAATGCTTACTCTGGCAGTTATTATCAATATAGTCTGTATAATTAATTCCGCTATTTTAGCGATAGTCCTTTTAATTAATAAACCTAAAATATTAGCAAACCAGATACTTGCCTACATTGTTTTTATTCCTTCTTTAGCCTTGCTGGTAAATAGTTTAATTGAAATGAAATTTTATAAAGCAGCCATAATCTTGTTTCCTGTTGATATGAGTTTGAATTTTTTGTGGGGAGCTGCTTTTTATTATTTTGTGTCCATTGCAACAAAACAATGGCAAGGTTTTAAAAAATCTAAACTATTGCATTTGCTTTCATTAATTATACCCTTATCCTTTTTTATCTGGCTGTTTTCTAAACCCGAAAGCTTTCAGAATGCTTATTTTGATTCTGTAAACAGCAAAACCATTCCTCCTTTTCTTTTTATAGTGGACAATTTAATGATTCTACAGATACTGATTTACTTTATATTCAGCTATTTAAAACTAAAGCGATACGAAAAATCAATAACGGAAATATATTCGCAGATAGAAAGTGTACAATTAAAATGGATTAAACACTTTATCACAATGTGTGTTTCACTGTGGCTTTTACTGATGTTCCCATTTGTCTTTTTCCCGACATTGACCTTTTTCATGTACTTTTTACCGATTGGTTCGGCAGCGTTGTATGTTTACATCGTTTATAAAAGTTTGCATTCAAAAACGGCTTTAAACCCAATTTCAATAGAGCTAAAAGAAGCTTTTGCCGATGTAGCCAAAAAAAAATCAGAGCAAAACACAAACTCTGATCTGGAAATTGAAAAGCGGTATGAAAAAATAATGGCATATTTAAACGAAAAAAAACCTTACTTAGAAACGGAAATTAATATTACTAAATTTTCAAATTTAATCAACGAAAGCGTTCATAATGTGTCTGTTGCAATTAATCAAAAGTTCAACATGTCATTTTTTGATTTGATAAATTCATATCGGATTGATGAAGCAAAAGCACACCTGAAAAACCAAAAACTGTCAAAACTTACTGTAGAAGCTATTGCCTTTGAAGTTGGCTTTAACACTCCTTCGTCTTTTTATCGTGCATTTAAAAAACATACAAACCAGACACCTTCTCAATTTATCAAATCAATCTGAAAACTTTGTTATTATTATTTGTTTTTTAATTAATGTATAGTTGTCTTAAAAACAGCAAAATACATTTCTTGCACT
>CAZDUU010000019.1:0-10898 GCA_964508675.1 uncultured Bacteroidales bacterium
CATGGTTTTATGGTTTCATTTATCACAAACCTAAATAATTTTTCCCAGACAGCCCTGTTTTTTATCCGTAAAAGTAAAAAAAATATTAACAATTGCTCTTATAAGCATTTCCCCGCCATCTGTATTTCTTTCACTGATTAATACTTGTTTTATTCCTGTTCTGCCCGTATTTCAGAACGATATAAATAGCAAACTTGTTAAACTTTATCAATTTTTGCAAAATAAACTTTAATAATGCACAGCTGATTTATATACTTACCGGATCTTTGTATTCAAAATCGTCTTAAATAACAGAATAAATGAGGAAGCAATACAAACAAATGAATAAAAGTTGCCAACTAAAAACGGAAACTATATGGAATGAACCGGGAAGGTTATGTATTTAACCGGGGCAACACCGGAGCTTATGTGGTAATGATATGGTGACAATATGGAGTTGATGTGGTGATAATATGGAAGAAATGCGGTTGACAAGGCTTTTAGCATTTAAAACAGGAAAAGGGTAGTTTTAAATATTCATATAGTGATGATAATCAATGAATAAAAATTATATATATATATATTAGTAAATAAATTTGTTAAAATTGCAAACATGAAATATCTTTGTATAGAAATAAAAAAAATGAAACCGATAGATAAAATAAACCCGCAAATGGTTATCCTTGCAAGGGAATCGAGAGGAATAAGCCAGAAAGACCTTGCTTCGCTGCTCCATATTTCAGCAGGAAAAGTATGTCAGGTAGAACAGGATACCCAGACCTTCAGCGAAGACACTTTTACAAAGCTTTGCAATATTCTGCATTACCCTGAAAGTTTTTTCTTTCAGGAGGGAGAAGCTTTTCTTCCCTCGCTGGTAAATTTCAGGAAAAGAACCAAGATAGCACAAAAAAGGATAATACCCATTGAAGCCCACTCGAATATTATTCGTTTAAACATAGAAATACTTGCAAAAGAAAAAGCACTTCCCGAAACAAATATACCTGTAATTAACGGTGAAGATCCGGTTGAAGCCGCTATCGGTTTAAGACAATCATGGAATATTCCGGAGGGTCCGGTTCTAAACCTCATACAATATATTGAAAAGAACGGTATTCTTATTGCCACTTTCGATTTTGGGACAGAACGTGTTGACAGCAGAACAGTTCTTACAACAGACAGACATCCTGTCATCCTTCTGAATAAAACCCTGCTGGGTGACAAGCTTCGTTTCAGTCTGGCCTATGAACTGGGACATATAGCCATGCATTTTTATTCTCCTGTAGCACAGGAACGTGAAATTGCTCATGAAGCCAACCTCTTTGCCGCAGCTTTCCTGATGCCGGAATCAGACATTAAAAAAGATTTTGAAGCAGATATAAATATTACCAGCCTTTCCGTCCTGAAACCCAAATGGGGTGTCTCCATGCAATCTCTTTTATACCGAGCGGATGACATGGGGATGCTTCCCTATAACCGGAAACGCTACCTTCTCTCCCAGTTTAACCAGCTAAAAATACGTCGCAGGGAACCCCTTGAACTGGATATTCCTGTTGAAAAACCTGTTCTTCTTTACCGGTTGATGGAACAGCTCAGGGAAGAAAAAGAATGGTCGGTCGGTCAGGCAGCCGGTTTCTTCCATCTTGCTGAAGAAGACTATGCAGAAAAATATATGAATAAAAAGATACAATAACCTTAAACACTTAATCCTATGAATTCAGAAATATATAACCCCGTACTGATAAAACCTTATTCACTGAATGAAATGGCACACCTATATGGTGTTGACTGGCGAACCCTGAAAAAGTGGATAGAACCGTTTAAAGCCGAAGTCGGTGAAAAACGTGGACGTTTTTATACTATATCACAGGTCAAAATCATTTTTGATAAACTGGGAATACCCTCTGTTATTTAACGAAACGCTTTTATTTTTATAACTATGGAGATAACCAATCATATAACCGGAAGTAAATATGCATTAGAAAATGCAAAAAATCAATTTGCCGCAGCAGAACTTATTGCCAGTAAGGAAAATTATGGGCTTGCAAGTTCATTGATGGTGCTTGCTGCAGAAGAAGCACTTAAATCCCTTGCTTTACGCAGTTATGTTTTTTTTCCTGACACTAAAGGAATTGATTTTAAAGAAATTTTCAGCAAACATGAATATAAATTAGATCTTATAAGGAGTTTAATAGGCATCAAATCTTTTCTGCAGGTTTTATATCAAACTATTATTGAACCTGAATTAGAAAATAATGAGATGTCAGTGGGTGAAATTACTAAAATCAGAGACAGGGGGATTGATAAATTTATTAATTGGGCAGAAAATGAAATTTCTTCAAAAACAACTACATTGTCTATACAACTTGAATGGTGGAATCAAGCAAAAACATTGAAAGAAGATGGTTTTTATGTAAGGTGTCATAAACAGGGATGGTATTCTCCGCTTAAAATTAAAAAAGAACGCTTTGATAAAACGAAGAAATACGTTAACAATTTTATAGAGACTGTTGACTTGATTAATTCGATTGATTTAAACCAAGAACCTTATGCGTTTTTAATCAATGAAATGAAAAAAAGATATGATGAATTAAAGAAGAAAAAAAGAAATGATGACAACCTTTAATTATTTTTTTTCATGTTTTTTTAATACTCTTTTTCTTATTTCTTTCGTTCTGTTTTTGTCTCTATTATACAGATTATTTATTGCCTCATCAAGTAACTCAAGCCCATCTAAAATTTCTTCCGTATCAAAGTTCCCCAAATGGCTTCCTGAATTTCCTATCCATTTAATAGCCAATAAAGTTTCAGCAATATCTTCATTTTTTTCTTTAAATTTATTTATTCGTTGATGCAGGGAAAGTTTTTCTTTTCTATTAGCAAGCTTTGTCTTTTGAACCCGTTTATCATCCATTATTGCTTCTACCACTTTTCTTATTTGATTTCCACAAGATGGTTTGTCAGTCCAAAATAATTTGAAAGCTGTTAATATTTCAATTTCTACATCAATTGGTGTATCAAAAGGTAACTCAAAAATATGAAGAGGGGGATTGATATTTACCGGGTAATACTTTCTGAAATATTTGTATTCAGTATTTTCAGATATTTCATTCTCTTCACAAACAACATCCATACAGGCATCTCCTGTAATTGTATATATCTGTTCGCATTTTACATTATTACACTTCAGTATTCCTATAAATGTTTCTTTTATTTCCGTCTCGCTCCAATCAAAATCGTTTCTTCTTTCAAGAGACTCAGCTGTTTCAAATTCCTTTATACCATTTGGAACAAAGGTTAAGAAGCTTTTTTTACAAGCTGGACAATTCCAATGAGGAAATTCACCTTTCTTAAATGATTCTTGCCAATAGTTTCTGTTTATCATTGTTAAAAAACATCTTAATTCAAATCTATCCGGGGATTTTTAGTTGCTGTAATAATTGTTTTGTCCATGAAGACTTTTATCTTTTCAATAATATCTTTAACTAATTGAGGGGTTTCCTCAATGTCTATTTTAAATGACGCTTCGATTGCAAATTTCACTTTATCGAATGATGCATTCTTCTTCTCATGAAGTATCCTTTGGGCATTTTGCAGAAAAGTTTTTTCAGGGTTAAAATCGGACTTCAGGATATCTGCTCCTTCAGGAAACAGTTTGTTCAGAACTTTAACCGCTAAGTCAAGTGGAAATATATCTTCATATGTTCCCCTGTCAATAAAGAAGACAGCGTATTTGTCTTTTTTATCTTTTACTATCCTTGCAATGCCATCTCTTTCGGTAACACCGTCGCTGTCTAAAAGACAAATGATTTTCATTGTAGGAAATTTGTCTTTATAGGATAAAAAGGCTTCCCATAATTTACTCTTTGATTTGCAATTGTAAACAAAAACACTTTTAAGTGAAAGGATTTCCCGGTTCCGAAAAGTTAATATCGGAATCGAGTATTCTTCGGATTCCCCTTCAACCAATATGATACATTGCGGATTATCGACCGTATTTAACGCCCTCAATAATTCCTTGTCATTCTTTGTAAACAGCCTGTTGAAACTCTCTTTATATGCATCAACAAAATCATTAAAATGTATAAATCCTATTTTTTTTGACAGATCACTGTTTTTTGTAATAAGCAGGTATTCAAAAGCCTCATTGGGAAGGCTGATTTCATTGGTTCCTCCGCAACATGGACAAACTGCATTCCCTTTGTTGATTTCAACATAGCCGGGCGCTTCCCGTTTAATTTGCAGTAATACGTTTTTATATTCTGATAGCCCGGGGTCTGAAATCAATTTATCAATCCCATTACCCGATAAAACACTATGATTAAAGTGATAAAATGACAGATGCAGACAGCTTTGCAGTCTGATCTCAGGAAATTGCTGTTCAATAATGGAAAATGCAGAACTAATATCTGCAAAGCTCTTTTTATAATAAGAATTAAACGATACTATAAATCTTGCAATCTCTGATAAAGGGGGAAAATCCATAACCCTGATCAGCAGCCTTATTTTTTCAACATTTTGCTCCGGCAATAACTGGACAGGTATTTGATTCAATAAGTCTGAAATAAAAAAATCATTTTTCAGATTATCAAAATCATTATCAATCCTGTCGTAGTTTATTTTCGCTTTTTCCAACTCCCTTTTAATATAGTCGTTATCATATATATTTGATGACATCAACCGGCATAACATAAAGGAATACGGAGTTGTTTCTATTTCCCAGTTAAAGGAATAATTTACTTGAGGCAAATATTTATGATACATATCCTCAATCAGGTTTTTCCAGAATTGTTTTCCAATGTAGAACTTATCTGCCAAGATCAAATCCTTCACCTTAAGCTCATTTGATTCATCAAATTTGCAGAAATGAATTAATACATCATCCAGTAATCCCTCAAACTGAAAAAACGAAACTCTATCTAAAAAATATTTCATAAAAATTTTATAATTGATTATTTTTTTCCAAAATAAAGTGAAACAACAAAACATGTAGAACGCTAACAGTAAAAATATTATACGTTAATAAATCAAAATAGTTTCATCACGAAATGATTTATTAAACATATAGTAACAAATGTATATAATCTGATATCTACTATATATTTTCCTATTTCATGGACAAAATAATATTACTTTTATTGACCCATTTTCCTGTAACATGTCGGGAATATTCTCTGGTCAATTGTACTTATATTGTAAATATATTGGGCACAAATTGACATGATATTGTATATATATTGTAAAAGTATAGTATCTATATTAATATAAGAAATCGTCAAAACTCGTATGTCTTTATAAAACAGGCAAATAATCAATTTTACGGTTAGTCTCATTGTTTAATCCCATTTTAAAAACACCGACAAATACCTACACGAACCATCCTGTTCCTACCAAATTTTACCAAGTTCGGGAATAACGGACAAAAACACACCGGAACCGAAAAGCATCATTTTCACTTGCCGGAACTTTGTCCTGACCAAAAAAAATAAAAATATATATGAAAAACAGGACAGACAAAAACCGGAAAAAAGTTATCATTCACCCGTCCACCGTACGTTTATTAACCGATGCAACGTGGGAATACGCTCACAGGATATTATGGAACAACTATCCCTTCACTAAGCAGGAAACGGAACAGGCAAAAGCCTACATCCGCGAATACTACGAATCCGTCCCTGCAGGTGAATCCTCCGGCCTGTACCGCTATTTCTCCGCCTACTGCATACGGATACAAATGGCAAGAAACTACGTACTGCGCAGGCCGTACCGCTATATTCCCCATCCATGTCTCTGGTTAGACAAACGTAATCCCAAAGGATTTGCAGGGACCAAAGCATGGTATGATGCCATGCTACAGGAACAACGCTATGCCGGTACCCGTTTCCGTCCCCAACCGTATGCAAAAACCGCATAGGAGGAAAAAGATATGGGAAAGAAAAAGCTTATAATCACCGACAAAGTTCCTGTAAAACCCTATACCATCACCGAACTCAGCGATATTTACGGAGTTGACAAAAGAACGCTCGGAATCTGGCTCAAACCCTTTGCCGAAGAACTCGGCCCCCGTCAGGGCCGGTACTACTCCATCCCGCAGGTGAAAATCATATTCTTCAAGCTGGGTTTGCCTTTTATGCAAAATGCCGCCTGAAATCAAAAAAAGACAAAAACGAACAAAAACGGGCATGTTATACAAAAACGCGTATGTTGGACGAAAACGTACAAATACGCACCCAGACCGAAAAGCAAGTCAAATGTATGTCGGAACTTTGTCCCCGGAATCAAATAAAAAAAAAGAAAAAAATGGACACGAAATTTTTTAACAGTAACGGCGACCCCATCGTACAGCTTTTCCTGCCGAGCACCATCCTGCTGGCAAACATCGACTACTCGGGGCTTCTGGACTACACCCTGAAAGCAGTACTGGGCGGGCTCATCTGGATCGCCTTCAAATATGCCTCCGACTACATGGACAAGAAAAAAATCCGGAAAATTAAAAACGACATCAGTAAGCAAAACAATGACTAACCTCAAAAAAATACTCATAGGACTCGGTATCGGCGGGGGGCTTGTTGCCCTCACCGGCTACATCATGAGGTTACGGAAAACCGGTTCCGAACTCGAAAGCGAAACGACCGCCGTCATACAAAAGCTCGACCTCTCCGGTCTGACCCTGCGGATAGACTCGCTGCTGAAAAACCCGACCAAAACGGCACTCAAAATAAAATTCCCCTTTGTAAAACTCATCTACAAAGACGCCACCCTTGCCAGTTCACAGGTCGTGAACAAAGACATCGAAATCCCTGCCTTCGGGGAAGCCCGTATCGAAAAAATCATGATACAGATACCCGTTATGGGGCTCTTCTCCCTCGGCGGTGACTTTCTCCGGTCTCTCCAATCAGGTACCCCTGTCAAAATACAGGCAAAGACCCTCACCACCCTTGACCTCGGCTGGAAAAAACTCCCCTACGAAAAAACCGACGAAATAAACCTCAAAGCATAATCACGATGGAATCGACAAAATACAGGCAGATATCCGACGGGAGAAAATACGACTCCCTGTTCCCGGAAGTCATGCTCCGGGACGAGACCGTAAAACGGGGTGCTACCGTTGCCGACACCGTCAGGTTTATACCCAAAGTTGTGCACGAAACCCTGCACCACACCCGTAAGCTTGCCAGGCTGGCCGACTCCGGAGACCTCTATTCCACATGCAGGAACATCTGGAACTTCGTTTACAACCACATCCGTTACCACAAAGATGAAGACGGGCTCGAACAAATCCGCAGCCCCGCCCGTGCATGGCACGACCGTTTCCGTGGAGTGGACTGCGACTGCTACACCGTCTTTATCAGCTCCGTATTGACAAACCTTAAAATTCCTCACCTGCTGAGGATAGCAAAGTACGGCGGAAAAGACTTCAGGCACATCTACCCGGTAGTCCCTGACGGAAACGGGCAAATAACCATAGACTGCGTGGTAGATAAATTCAATTATGAAGAACCTTACTCGGAAAAACAGGATACGACAATGGACTTACAGTACTTAAACGGATTTGACGACACAAACGATGACTTCGGCGAAAACGAAGGAATCGGAAAACTGTTCAAACGTAAAAACAAAACCGGTAACAACGGCAGGAAAAAAGGAGGAAAACTCAAAGAATTCCTGAACAAAGGACTGAACATAATCAACAAAGTAAACCCGGCCACCGCACTACTCCGTAACGGCGTACTGGCAGCCATGAAACTCAACATGTTCAAAGTTGCCCAACGTCTGAAATGGGGCTATCTCAACGAAGCTTCTGCCAAAAGCAAGGGAGCCGACATGGACAAATGGAAACGGCTTGTGAAAGTACGTGAAAAATTAGAAAAAATCTTTTACGACGCAGGCGGTAAACCCGAAAACCTGAAAAAATCCATACTCGGCGGCAAAGGCAACAAAAACCATGAAGTAAACGGCCTCGGATATGTTCCCTCCGAAGACACCTTCTACCTGCATACAGGCACACCCCTTCGTAAAGTCCTGGGCGAAGAAATCTGGCAGGACGAAAACGTAAACGGACTGGAAGGGTTGGAAGGGGAAGCCGGGATCGGGGCATTGGGCGAAGTAGCAACCGCAACGGCAGTAGCTTCGGCTACCGGTGTTCTTGCTGCCATCGGTGCATTGCTCAAAAGCATCGGGAATATTTTCCCTAAAAAACAAAAAGGCTCGGAAGACTTTGAGAACACCGAAACCGAAGACAATGCCGTCATCCAGCAGGCAGCAAAAAATCCCTCATCAACGCTCCCGTTACCCCAACCCGGAACCAAATCCGAACCCCTTCCCGAAACGGACGACGACACATCCTCTACCGACACCCCAGCGACAAAAGACGTAACGCAAAACGTCGACACGAATGCCGGTTCCGGCAGCGGATCGGGAAGCGACGATGAAAAAAAAGGCTTTTGGGATCAGAACAAAAAATGGTTAAAACCCACCCTGTTCGGTGCCGGGGGACTCGGACTACTCTATGCCGGGTATAAATTCTTAGGCGGAAAGAAAAAAACGGCCACCCGTTCATCCGGTAAAAAAACACCGGGAGAAGGAATCTCCGGGCTCGACGGTGTCAGGAGGAGGGCATCCGGCAGAAGGCGAAATAAAGCCCATAACAGGCAAAATGCGGCTGCTCCGCCTGCAGGTAAGACACATGCTGCCAAAGAAAAAAAAGCCCCGGAAAAGAAAAGAAAAGCGGGAAAACGCAGGGGCGGGCAAAAGAAAAAAGCCGTCGCACTGCTTTAAACCCGGACAAACATCAGATTATCAATCATTAATAACCAATCGAATATGGCAAAGAAAAAAAACAAGTATGAAGGGAGTACCCGCAAAAAATCGGCTCTTGCAGGTATCACCATGTCTTTGGCAACCAAGGGCAAGCTGAAAAATACCGCCATTGAAACGGTCAAAGAACTTGTCGTAGGTGTTATCGGGGGCGGACTGGCTGGAGCGGCCATCGGCAGGGCATCCCTCATTACCGGGGCCGTTATCAGCGGTATCGGACATTACACCGACACAAGATTAGCCTCCATTTTCGGCTTCGGCATGATGGCATCCAACGGATTCCAGAAAAGCAGCGATTCGGTCAGCGGAACGGACAAACAGGGATTCCTCGAAGGAATAAAAGAAAGGGTACTGACTTATAAAGACAGCCTGCTTACCAAGTTTTACGCCGACAAAATCATGAAGAAAAAACAACAATCTTCCTCCGGTGAAGGCACCTCGGGCATAGGCTCCGTGCAATACTTCGTGTACCCCGGCAACAAAAACAAGGAAACGGACATGAGCGAACTCGAACGCATCGAAAAAGCCGTAGCCGACAGTGCCGAACAATTCAGGCAGCAACAGGGGACGGAAGGCATAAACGGCACCGGCGAATCGCTTGACCCGGGAGAAAAGATTTATTAAACAAGTAAAAAGCATTCTGACTTCTGTATTCTGACTACTGAATTCAGAATAAAAGAACACAGAATATCAGAAGTCGGAATACAAAATCAACAAAAACAATATTAACAACTAAAAACAAAACGACATGTTAGGACAAATTTTTGGAATGGAAGCCCTTGACGAATACAACAATGCAGGAGCATTACTGGGCTTGGACGATGAAAACGACGAACTGGTCGGTGAAATACTGGGAGCTTTACGTAAGATGAACCCTATCCAGCGTGCAAAAACCGTCAACAAATTAGCGACACCGGCGGCACCGAGCAAAGGCAGCCGTGCCGAAATGGAAAAGCATTTTGCAGAATTGCCTGATCACATCAAAGAAGGTTTAAAAAAAGGCGAACTCCGTCTGGCGGACACCGTCATTTACTCCGTAAAACCCGTAGGCTCGAAAACGATTAAAATGTTCGAGACACAGGACGACAAAGAAATCGGTTTACGCAATATCTCCAATGCAAAACTTCCCAAAAACCAATGCCTGCTGGTCAGCGGTATCATTCTGCTGGCAGGGGTATCGGCCGATGCCACCAAAGACAAAATCATGGCGACCAAATTCGACTACATCGAAGAAATGCCTGCCATCATGAACGGCGAGTTCTCCCTCAAGAGCAACAAGAAACAAATCGTGCCGGACACCGGGAACCGCGTATTTGCCTCCAAAAACTTCACCCTTGTTCAGGCAGGCTATTACAAACTTGCCAACCCGAGACTCATACAGGACGACGTACTTATCGAGCTCACCCTCGAACTCGGAACGATGGAAGGTATTGCCAATAACACCCAGATATGGGCAGGATTACACGGAACCATTACCACTCCGTAAAACGGCTCATAGCTTCAAATTAAAGGAAAAGCGGGTTCGCCCGCTTCCCTTTAAATTGAAAACAGGTCTCTTTAAAATTTTTCACTTTCAACTTTATAAACTTTTGACTTTATAACTTTTAAACTTTCAACTGATTATGATAAAACCTGTAAGAAAACGATTCGACCTGAACGTAACCGAAGCCGGGAAAACCATCTCTCAGACCTTTGAACTCGACAAAAACATCGTATCGGTGGGAGGACTTCTTGTTACCTCCGACATGGACGACCTGCTGTATTACCGGGGCAGTCAGCGTATCGAAATCAACAAAGACGAACTGTTTCCCGAAAACTACGAAAGCAAACTCCTGATGTCCGGCATCAATGTCTCTCCGCACGAACGTTATTATAAACTCGGAAGCGTAAATCCGGGCAACGGGCAGGTACGTCTCGAATACACCGACAACGAAAATCCGAAGGCTGTTTTCAGACCTTACAGGGTATCCCTTTACCTCCAATGCGAAATGGACGACGCCAAATGAAAGAACTGGCCCTCATAACGACCCTGAACATCACCGTGGCTTTTGAAACCCGCCATTTTCAGGTAAGGATTCCAAGCGATGCATCAAGCATCTGTGCCG
>CAZDUU010000020.1:0-10630 GCA_964508675.1 uncultured Bacteroidales bacterium
CAAAATTTTGTTTATGAAGAAGTTGTTTTTTATCGTTATTTGTTTTTCCTTTTTTGGAAGCACCACAAAAATGAAGGCTTCTCACAGTGATTCTATTGATATTGTCCACTATAATATTAATCTTGAAATAACCGATTTTACAAATCAAATGATTTATGGTTACGTTGAACTGACAGTTCGTTCTAAAATAAACGGGTTGAATCAGATAAATCTTGATTTGCTTGAAATGGTCATAGATAGTGTTACCATAAATGATGTAAAAGTTATCAATATCCAGTATGACGACCGTACGCTCCAAATACCAGTTCAACCGGCAATAAACATGAACGACACGGTAAAGGTTACTGTTCATTATTTCGGACATCCGCAGGAAGATCCCGGAACTGATCATTGGGGAGGATTTAAATGGACTTCGAACAGTGCATTTAACTTGGGAGTAGGGTTTGAGGCAATCCCTCACGTATTCGGAAGATGTTGGTTCCCTTGTAATGATGATTTTGAAGACAGAGCAACATATGATTTTTATATTAACACAAATGCGGCATTGAGTCATATGGCAGTATGTAATGGCGAATTGGTTGATTTTCAAAATACCTGCAGCGGAAAGCGAAATTGTCACTGGCATATGCGCAATGAGATTCCTACGTATCTGGCATCAGTGGCTGTTGCTCCCTATGTTTGTGTGAGCGATACTTTTAATGGGCAACTTGGCCATATTCCAATAGATTTGTGGGTATTACAAGCAGATACTTTAAAAGCCAAAAACACATTTGTCAATCTTAAAGATGTTTTGCAACTTTATGAAAATAAGTTTGGTCCATATCGCTGGCAACGGGTAGGATATGTTTCTGTCGATTTTAACAGCGGAGCCATGGAGCATGCAACCAACATTGCTTATCCGCGTTTTGCTATCACAGGAAACACAACGTACGACCGGCTCTATTCTCATGAACTTTTTCACCATTGGTTTGGTGATCTGATTACCTGTAGCAAAGCCGAAGAAATGTGGATAAATGAAGGATGGGCAACTTTCAGCGAATTTCTTTGCGATGAGAATTTCTCAGGCTATAGTACTTATCTGGCAAATAAAAGAGCCATGCAATATGATGTATTAAGATATGCACATATTGAAGACGGCGGATATTATGCCTTGAACAATATTCCGGAGTCAAATACATACGGCAAAAGTTCTTATAATAAAGGAGCATTGATGGTCTTGAACCTTAGACAGTTTTTAGGTGATACGCTTTTTTACGAAGTAATGACCAATTATTTAGGTCAAAGAGCTTTTCAAACAGTTACTTCAGAAGATATGCGCGATTACATTGCTCAAAATGCCAATCCTAAAGCTCATGATTTCTTTGATACTTATATTTTTCAACCCGGATTTCCACAATTTTCTGTTGATTCATTTAAAGTAAATCAGGTTGGTCCACAGAATCAAATAATTGTTTACTCAAAAGAAAAATTAAGAGGAAGAACCAATTATTCAGCTTATGCAGAAACAGAAGTAACGGCTATGGACTCTGTCTGGAATATGAGGACATTCAGGATAAATTTACAAAATGGTTCTGGAACAGACACCTTTTATACAGACATTAATCCTTTTGTGGTTTTTACAGACTTGTTTGAAAAAGTAAATGATGCAACAACTGATCAGTATAAAACAATAAAAACCGCAAATACATATACTTTTGACAAAACCAATTTTGTTGGAATAGTATCAGGTATTACGGATTCGGCTTTTGTAAGGGTTGAAAACAATTGGGTTGCTCCTGACACCTTTAAAAATTCCATCCCCGGTTTATTCATTTCTCATGAACATTATTGGAATATTCAAGGCTTTTTTTCACCGGGGTTTGTAATGAAAGGACGTTTTCAGTACATTTATACAACAACTGCTTCCGGAGGTGGTTTTGATAATGAATTGATTACAAACAGCATTGACTCATTGGTTTTGCTTTATCGTCCTGACAGAGCTCACGACTGGCAAATTATTACTACTTCACGTATCGGAACTCCTTATCAGGGCTATTTAATTGCCGATAGTCTTCGTCCTGGCGAATATACATTCGGAATTTGGAATTGGACTGCATGGAACGGCTTTAGTGATAATTTAATAGAGAAACCAACAATAAGAGTTGTACCCAATCCGGCTAAAGACGAATGCAGAGTTTATTATTCCTTTGAACCAAATTCGACTATTGAATTAATAAATCAGCAGGGTAAAGTTATGAAACAAATACAGGTTAAACAGCAAACAGACAGCTGCCTATTGACGATGTCAGCCTTGTCTGCAGGAACTTATCTGATTAAAGTTTCGGTAAAAGGGAAGAAACCTGTTTTTTCGAGGGTAGTAATCAATAAATAAATTTAGGTTTTTCTCATAAAATTTTTACAACGATTTATGGAATTTTCTGTTGAGCGGCATCTATATCATAAAACATCAACAGATTATTAACCATTAAATTTATTTTTATGAGAACAACAACTATTCTATTCGCAATCGGCATGATAGTCAGCTTGTGGTCATTTGGGCAAAGTGCCGGCTCCA
The DNA here is from genome assembly GCA_964508675.1 of uncultured Bacteroidales bacterium. Classification (GTDB taxonomy): domain Bacteria; phylum Bacteroidota; class Bacteroidia; order Bacteroidales; family GWA2-32-17; genus Ch61. The sequence goes on from CAZDUU010000020.1 coordinate 2,555, forward strand.
TAAAAGGACGGGTTTTGGATGCAAAAACCAAAGAACCTATCCCTGGAGCAAATGTTTATGTTGATATGGCCGGAACAAAGGTTGGAACCACCAGTGATCTGGATGGGCGCTTTACGGTAAAGCCCCTGAATGCCGGTAATTATCAGCTCACTATATCATATGTGAGCTACAATGAAAAGAAAGTCGGTGTGACTGTTTTTTCCGGTGAAATTACTTTTATGAAAGATGTGTACTTGTCTGACGTGATTGAAATAGGCGGAAAAGAGGGAATTGTAGTAACTGCAGATAATAAAAGTGCCAGGGTTATCGATCCGGGACAAATAGGCCGGATTCCTGTTAAAGCAGCTGAATTGGAAAGAATGCCAAATTCAGGGAATGTTGCTATGGTTTTAAGAAATGTAACTTCCGAAGCACAAATCAGCGATGACGGCAAGGATATTGTTTTCAGAGGTTCGCGAAATGGAAGTTCCGCTGTATATATTGATGGCGTAAAACAAAAAGACCTTGCAACCACTGTTCCAGGTTGCTCCATAGGAAGCATTATGGTATTCACAGGTGGAATTCCTGCTCGTTATGGTGATGTAACCGGCGGTATTGTCGTGATTGAAACCAAAGATTATTTCAGTGTAAGGGCCGACTACAATATTAAGGAATACAACAAAAAAGAATTACAGCAAACCCAAGAATGAACTTCCTGAAAAAAATAGGGGTTATTAAATTGAGTGATGGCGAACTGCTCGAGCAGTTCGCCAAAACCGGCAACAAGGAATGGCTGGGAGAATTCTTTTCTCGTTATGCTCAGTGGGTGTACGGGCTTTGCCTGAAATACCTGAATGATAGCGACGAGGCAAAAGATGCTGTTATGACCATTTTTGAAATCATAATGAATAAAGCTAAAGAAAATATTGAAAACCCTTCTGCATGGATTTATACCATTGCAAAAAATTACTGTTTCAATTATTTGCGTCTTGAACGCCGAAGAACGCTGAGAGAAATGGTTTATGGTCAGGATTCAAAACAAGAAAATGATGAGAATAATGAAGAGATTGATATAAAAATCTTAAAACTAAGCCTGGAAAAACTTAATTCTGAACAACAATATTGTATTCAACTGTTTTATCTGGAAGAAAAATCGTACGAAGAAATTTGCCAGCAGACTGGATTTTCTTATAACCAGGTTAAAAGCTATTTACAAAACGGCAAACGCAACCTAAAAAAGCTAATGGAGACTTATTATGCAAAACAATGAAAATATATATCAGCACATCGCTGCCCGACAAATAAAAGCTTATTTGAGTGGTAGCATGAGCCCTTCGGAAAAAGAGGCTTTCGAAAAAATAATGAACGAAAATCCTTTTGTTGCTGATGCCGTTCATGGTTATCAGCAAAATCCCGATGCGTTTAATGATTTGCCTTCTATTGAAAAACAAATTGGTCAGCATTATGGTAAAATTTCATGGCTCCGATACAGCTTTTATCTGGCAGTTCCCGTAATCATCATCGTATTATTTGTTGCATTGTTTCCGAAATCTGAAAATATAAAAATTTTATCAAGAAGAGATTCTACGTTGGTTGTACAGTGGCAGAGCATGAAAAACGAAGTGGAAAAGGCAAATCCTATTCCGGTTGAAAAACAGATAGCTCCTTTGGAAAAGAAACATGAGCAAAAGGCGATAAAATCGTTTGAAGAGAAAAAAACAACGGAAGAAATCGAGCAAATTCAAAATATTGCAATGTTAGGGCAAATTGAGAATATTAAACCCGAAGAAAAAATCAGGAAACATTTTAAGCTTCTGCCCACCACTTATTATTATGAACTTAAAGCCGTTATATACGATAAAGAACGTCGCCCGAAAATAAAAATGCGGATAAATAATGAAGGAACCCTGTCCCCACAATACGAAAACTACAGTTCGTTGCAGAATAATCCGGATGAAGTAAAATGGACTTATATTGAATACACAGATTTTTTGTCGGATGCAATGGGAAAGTTTTCGAACAGCAGGGTTAAAGAAGCTTTGCTCGATTTTAATTACATTTTGCAGGTTTATAATGACGATTTAAATGCCAATTTTTACGGAGGATTGTGCTATTACAATCTTGGATTGTACAATAAAGCTATAAGCTGTTTTGATGGAATATTAAACGATAATAGCATTACTTTTTTTCAGGAAGCTTTGTGGTATAAGGCTTTGAGCTTATATAATGCCGGACAAAAAGACGAAGCTGAAAAACTTTTTTCCAATATTGCAGAATCAAATGGCTTTTATTCCGCAAAAGCCACAGAACGGCTCAAAATATTGAATGCTGAAAAATGAAATATCTTATTATCATAGGATTGTCAATCATAGTAGTTTCTCTACATGCACAAAATTATGTAGTGCAAGGTAAAATTCTGGATGCTGAGACCAAAAGTCCTGTTTATAATGCTCACATAAAAGTTAATGGACCTGAAAATGTCGGCACTGTGAGTGATGAAGACGGACATTTTTTCTTTAGTACCAACAAACAAAAGCTGATACTTGAAATTAGTCATGTGGCTTATACCAGGAAAAAAATTGAAGTCAGCCAGAAAAATTATAGCAACCTTACCATATATATAAGCAGAAGTATTGACAGCCTTCCCGAAGTTCCGGTTATTGCTCATCGGGTGGTAAACCTTGTAGAACGCAAGCTTTATGATGTGGTCGATTACGAGTTTATGGGCGACAGTATTCTTCTTCTTACATACTCATGGAAAGATAAAATAAATCCGTGGCTTATTCTGATGAACCATCAGGGAGATACTATATTTAGAAAACCGGCAGTGAAAGACGGCTGTTTGTACAGAGACTGCATGAAAAATCTTCATCTGATAACCCGGGATAAAGCATATCAGCTTTTTTTCGACGAAAAAGAACTTTATTATTTATATCCTATTGATGCCGACTCTTTTCAAAAAATACTGAATCCCTGTATTACAACCATTCATCAAAAGTTCTTTATTCGTCAATGGAGTTCACACAATCAGGTACTTTCGTATTCCATTGCTAAAGACAGGGATTACAAAGTAATGAGAGTGATTTCTGACGATAAAGCCGTAAGAATGCTGAAAGACAGGGATCGCTTTTACAGTATGGGCGTTAATGCCCCAACAGAAGCAGATATTCGTTTCGAAGAAATGTGTTTTTTTGATCCCATTTATGCTCCTTTACTGAAAATAAAAGATAACGTTGTGATATTCAATTTTGTAAATGATAAAATTGAAGTTTACGATGACGAAGGCTTTTTAAAACACGAAACACCTATTGATTTTCATAAACAAAAAGGATGGAAAGAAGAGTTGATTTCTGACGAAGTTACCGGTAAAGTTTATGCCATTTATAAAGTCAATGGTCTTACTAAAGTCAGGGAAATAAACATAGAAAATGGTGAAACCCGCAAAGAAATACCTGTTCCGGAATTTAAATATATTGAAAATATAAAAGCTTATAATGGTCATTTATATTTCATGTACAGGGCCAATGAGCCCATGGAACTGACCAATCTTTATAAAATGGAACTATAATTAAGTTTGAAGTATAAAGGTGAAAGTTTAAAGTTAGAATTAATAATTTTCATTACTCAGTAAATCATAACACACTTCGTCATGTTAAACTTAATTTGAGGTATGGAATAATTGAGAAATTTCACTAGAAGTTAGTACACGGTTATAAAATCTGAAGTCATCTAGTGAGCCTTTAAAATAAGAACCAAATCCACCAACAGCATATCTTGTGCCTATGACTGTGATAGCTCCACTGGGAATATTTCCATAACTGCCATTATTTGTCCCATAATTACAAGATAATCCTAAAAGAACATTGTCTAAGTATATTTTTGTAGATATTGTATCAAAAACATAAACAACATGATGCCAGGTGCTATCCAATAACAAAGTTCTATCTGTAGTAGTAAATCCTGTAATATAGTAGTTACTCGTTGAGCTTTGGTTGCCAGCAATTAGAAGTTCATTATTTAAGCTGTTTGTACAATTATTTCCTATTGCTATCAAAGAGCTATAAGGAGAGGTATATTGTATTTGTGTGGCAGAAACAGAAAAAACAGCCTGTTGATCATCCAAAGTTGAATTCACCCAAAAAGAAAGAGACACTGGTGCTGAAATATTAAAATCTGAAACGAAATCACTTAAGTCAATATAATTGTTAACTCCATTAAAATAATACGCTTTATTTGTATTACCAAATCTGTCCGTGGTTAACGTTGCTCCATTTACAATTCCATTATAATTATGACCACTTACATCATTAGCATTACCGTTAAATGGGTAATAAGCAACCAAACCATTTCCTAATGTAGATGTTGTATTAGATGAATTATCAGAATCATCATCTTTCTTGCATGAAAATAAACTAATTGCAATAATTGAAATAAATAATATTTTTTTCATAACTTTTTTTTTACAAATTTAAAACAGTTTTTTTTTATTACAAAAAAAAGTAGTCTTTTACTTATAGCAAGAATTTTTTTAAAGAATGAAAAAAATCATTAGGTTTGCAATAAAAAACATGAACATTGTATTATTTGATATACCGTCACTTTGGGAAGATTTGCTTCCGTTGACTTTTACACGTCCTGTTTCTGAAATCAGAATTGGCATTTTAAAAATCTCAGAAAAGTGGCAAAAACATTTACAAGCAAACATCTCTTATGCGACGAAAGAACACCTCCAAAAAAGATATACTGCTGATTATCGGGATGATAATCTTATCATTAATAGTGCTCTTTTACCGGATGATAAAATTATACAAACATTAAAATCACTTCCTATAGGCAAGATGCTGTTTTGGAATGATTTGTTTATTGCAGGCCGCCTGAACGAAAAGGATGTTATATTATATACAGAACAAAATATTACCACAAATGTAGAGCAACTTCCCTATACTCCGAATTTAATTCAGAACTACTGCGAAATTTTTTCAAAAAACGCTGAAGAGCTCACAGTTGATTTTAAACTTATTACTCAGGGAAGAAAATCCGTTGAAAAGACTGAAGGCTGTACCATTATAGGAAAGCCTGACCTTATTTTTCTTGAAGAAGGAGCAAAAGTACAGGCCTCTGTTCTTAATACAACGAATGGCCCTGTTTATATCGGAAAAGATGCCGAAGTAATGGAAGGTTGTATGATTCGCGGACCTTTTGCTTTAGGTGAGCATTCCGCATTGAAGATGGGAGCAAAAATATATGGAGCAACAACTATTGGCCCTCATTCCAAAGTGGGGGGTGAAGTCAATAATAGTGTCATTTTCGGTTACAGCAATAAAGCACATGATGGTTTTCTCGGTAATAGTGTATTAGGCGAATGGTGTAATCTGGGAGCCGATACCAATAACTCCAATCTCAAAAACAATTATGCCATTGTTAAAATGTGGAACTATTCCAAACAACGATTTGTATCCACAGGTTTGCAATTTGCTGGATTGATTATGGGCGATCACTCAAAATGCGGTATCAATACCATGTTCAACACCGGAACTGTGGTAGGAGTTGCCTGCAATCTCTTTGGCGACGGATTTCATCGCAACTTTGTGCCTTCGTTTTCATGGGGTGGAGCACAAGGCTATACACACTATCAATTCGATAAAGCAATAGAGACCACCAAATTGGTTTACTCGCGCCGAAATATGAAACTTAGTTCTGAAGATATTGAAATCTTAGAATGGATTTATCAGAAAACAGAGCAGTTCCGAAATTATTGATTCTGGCATACGAATTGACTATAGCACTTTTCTGCATATAAAACTGACATAATTGCAGAAAAAGACAGATTAATAAATGATAAACAAAGATATTTTTATGGGTTACGGAATGCATCAAATGGATGAATCGGATTTTATTCCAATCATATCAGAAGAAATAGAGTTAGACACATCGCAAAAAGTTGAAGAAATAGAAACACTGCCAATTTTACCACTTCGAAATACCGTTCTTTTTCCGGGCGTGGTAATCCCTATTACAGTTGGGCGTGATAAATCATTGAAACTGATCCAGGAAGTTGGTTCTTCAAACAAGATATTAGGCACTATAGCACAAAAAAATCCCAAACACGAAAATCCCAAAACAGGCCAGCTCTATAATGTCGGCACCTATGCACAGATTATCAAAACGCTCGAAATGCCCGATAACACAACTACCGTTATTCTTCAAGGCAAAGGACGCTTTGAAGTTGAAAATTACCTGAGCGAAGAACCTTATTTTATTGCTAAAGTAAAGGCTTTGCCCGAATCAAAACCCGAAACCAACGACAAGGAATACGAAGCGCTGTTAGCTTCATTAAAAGACCTGACACACAAAATTATTAAATTATCGAACAACATTCCATCTGAAGCTTCATTGGCCATTAGAAATATAGAAAATGCCTATTTTCTGATTAACTTTATATGCTCCAGCAGTGATTTGAAACTTAATGACAAACAAAACCTGCTCGAAATCAACGACCTGAAAGAAAGAGGAATGAAACTCCTCGAAAGATTAGTGAGCCAGGTACAGATGCTTGAAATTAAGAACGACATTCAGCAGAAAGTAAAACTCGACCTCGACCGTCAGCAGAAAGAATATTTGCTCCAACAACAAATAAAGACCATTCAGGAAGAATTGGGAGGAAATCCTTTCGAACAGGAAATTCAGGAACTGAAAAAAACGGCGAAAAAGAAAAAATGGTCGAAACAGGTGGCTGATGTTTTTAATAAGGAACTGGAGAAGTTTGAACGCATGAATCCCTCGGCAGCCGAATATTCTGTCCAGCTTAATTATTTGCAGCTTATACTGGAATTGCCGTGGGAAGAATATACTAAAGATAATTTCGATTTGAAACGCGCCAAAGATATACTCGACGAAGATCATTTCGGACTGGAAAAAGTGAAAGACCGTATTTTGGAACATCTGGCTATTCTCAAACTGAAAGGTGATTTGAAAGCACCGATTATTTGTCTTTATGGCCCTCCGGGAGTCGGAAAAACATCTTTGGGGAAATCCATTGCCCGCGCTCTGGGACGTAAATACGTGCGTGTGTCGCTGGGTGGTCTGCACGACGAAGCCGAAATCCGCGGACATCGCAAGACATACATAGGGGCTATGCCCGGACGTGTTATTCAGGGCCTGAGAAAAGTGAACTCTTCGAATCCTGTTTTTGTGCTCGACGAGGTGGACAAAGTAGGAACCGATTTCAGGGGCGATCCGTCAGCTGCACTGCTCGAAGTGCTCGATCCTGAGCAGAACAATACTTTCCACGACAATTACCTCGATATGGACTACGATTTATCAAAGGTGCTTTTCATTGCTACGGCCAATCAGACCAATACCATCAGCACTGCTCTCCGCGACCGTATGGAAATGATTGAAGTGAGCGGTTATATTGCCGAAGAAAAGGTGAAAATTGCCGTTAACCACATTATTCCTAAGCTTTTGAAAGAGCATGGCGTAAAAACAAAGCAAATCGCTTTAAACGAAGAAATATTATTGAAGATAATACAGGATTATACCCGTGAATCGGGCGTAAGAAGTCTGGAACGTAAGATAGCCAAGGTAGTCCGTGCTATTGCAAAAAAAATTGCATTGGACGAAAAGTACAAAACGAAACTGAGCGAAGAAGATATTAAGAAAATACTTGGCCCTGCCGAATATCAGAATGATGAATACGAAGGGAATGACGTTGCGGGAGTGGTTACTGGTCTTGCATGGACAGCCGTAGGAGGTGAGATTTTGTTTATAGAGACCAGTCTGAGCAAAGGTAAAGGAAATATTACCATCACCGGAAACCTGGGCGATGTAATGAAGGAATCAGCCGTCATTGCATTGGAATGGGTAAAGGCGCATGCCGATGAGCTTAAAATCAATCCCGAAGTATTTGAAAAATGGAACATACACATACATGTTCCCGAAGGTGCCATTCCAAAAGATGGACCATCGGCAGGTATTACCATGGTTACATCCATCGCTTCCGCATACACACAGCGCAAAGTAAAATCGAGCATTGCCATGACCGGTGAAATTACCCTTCGCGGAAAAGTGCTTCCTGTTGGCGGAATAAAGGAAAAA
>CAZDUU010000021.1:0-10448 GCA_964508675.1 uncultured Bacteroidales bacterium
AACAAGCAAAACGACTACTCGGGAAAAGACGAGTAACTTTATAACATAGCAAAAACTGAAACCACGACTTGACTTTATCGATAACGAGTCTATCGTCGTGCAGTAATCAAAAAGAATCTTCCAAAACTATGAATGATACTTTTTATGGTAGCTATTTCATTATGAATAATGAAAATAAAATGGTTGAAAATGACATTAAAGTAACCATACAGAATGACAGCCTTCAACTATTTGAAAACGATTCCATGATTTTCAACGGTAAATACGAAATTATGGCTCAAAATGAAGACAGTACTCAGATTAAAGCTAATAAAAATGAGCTTTGTTATCTTAGTCAGGATAATTCTGTTCTTATAAAAAATTATAACGGAAATGAAATTCATCTAATCACTTACTCTGAGCTAATGAAAAAGAAAGTAGCTGAATACTCTGTAGTTAAGTTAAACTCAGATATCAGTAAATTGAGCGAAAAAGATAAAGCGCTGATTAGTAAATTATTTGAAATTGTACCAATTATTGATGAACTTTTTTGGGAACAGGTTTGCCCGAACAAAGACAGTTTACTAAATACTATTTCAGATGAAAATGCAAAAAGATTCTTTGTTATAAACTACGGACCATATGAACATTTGAGAAATAATAAACCTTTTATTGCAAATGTTCCTCCTCATTCAGATAAAATGACCTTTTATCCCTCAGATATGGCTACTGAAGAATTTGAAAAGTGGAGTAATCCTGAAAAAACCAGTTGGTACACTATTATCAGAAGAAACGAAAAGGGTGAATTAATCAGCATTCCATATTCAGAATTTTACAAAACCAAATTAGAAAAAGTAGCCCAATTATTGGACGAAGCTTCTACTCTTGCTGAGAATCAATCTTTGGCTTTATATCTTAAAGAAAGAGCAAAAGCATTAAGGACCAATGACTATTTCCAAAGCGATATTGCATGGATGGATATGAAAGACAATACTGTTGATTTTGTAGTGGGGCCTATTGAAAGCTACAACGATGGTTTATTTGGATATAAAACCTCATTTGAATCATTCATATTACTTAAAGATATGGAATGGAGCAAAAAATTAGCACGATTTGTTGCTCTGTTGCCTCAAATTCAGGAAAATCTTCCTGTAGAACCTGCGTATAAAAAAGAAAAGCCGGCCAAGAATAATGACTTAGGAGTTTACGAAGCTATTTATTATGCTGGCGACTGCAATGCCGGAAGTAAAACAATCGCTATCAACCTTCCCAATGATAAAAAAGTTAACGAGCTTAAAGGCAGCCGTAAACTGCAACTTAAAAATATTATGAAAGCCAAATTCGACAATATTTTAAAACCTATTGCCCAGGAAGTAATTGATGAAAATCAAATTAAGAATATTAATTTCGATGCTTTCTTTGAAAATGTCATGTTTCATGAAGTTGCTCATGGCTTAGGTATTAGCAAGACCATAAAAGACAACAAACTAGTTACAGATGTTCTAAAAGACACACATACTTCACTTGAAGAAGCAAAAGCTGATATTGTCGGATTATATATCGTTACCTGGTTATCTGACAACAAACAAATCACTGAACATGCATTACTTGACAACTATGTAACTTTCCTGGCCGGCATTTTCCGTTCCGTTCGTTTTGGAGCATCCAGCGCACACGGAAAAGCAAACATGATTGAATTTAATTATTTAAACGAAAAAGGTGCTTTTGTATTTAATGATAAGACCGGAAAATATACCGTTCAGTTTGATAAAATGCGTGAAGCAGTGACTGGTCTTGCCCAGATGATACTAACAACCCAGGGTAACGGCGATTACAATGGTGCTAAAGATATAATTAAGAATATTGCTGTTATTAAACCTCAGTTACAGCAAAGCTTAACAAAAATAGCCAATGCCGGCATTCCCAGAGACATCGTTTTTGAGCAGGGGAAAAATTTATTAGGCCTACAATAATAGACATTATTCCTCGTTTTGCATCTTAAACTATTTAAAATGAAGCTTTATACAAGCATTTTATTCCTATTTATATTTTCTTTCTCATATTCTCAGAACTATATTTTAAAAGGGAAAATCACAAATAAAGATTTTCAGGCTTTAGAAAATGTCAACATTGTTATTTTAGAATTACCTAACACTGGAACTACAACTGATCTTAAAGGGAATTTTGAAATAAAATTTAAAGAAGCCCTGAGATATACATTAAAAATTAGCCATATAGAATATCAGGACACTTCTGTTGTTATTGCAATTCCTTATAATCAGACTCTAAGAATAATAATGTCCGAAAAAATTGAAAGTCTTCCGACATTTACTGTTTCTGCAAAACAGGAAAAACCAATAAATATCGAAAAACTTAACCCTAAAATTGTAAATATTATACCGGATGCATCGGGTGGAATTGAAGCAACGTTAAAAGCAATGCCCGGTGTATCGAAAACCAATGAATTAAGTTCGCAATATTCTGTCCGCGGTGGAAACTATGACGAGAACCTTGTTTATGTCAATCAGATTGAAGTTTATCGCCCTACTCTAATTCGAAACGGTCAACAGGAGGGCTTAAGCTTTGTCAACCCTGATATGGTCTCCAATATTTATTTCTCTGCCGGTGGTTTTGATGCAAAGTATGGTGATAAAATGGCTTCAGTATTAGATATTCAATATAAAAAACCAACTAAAAACGCTGCACATCTCACAGCAAGTTTACTTGGAACCTCTGTAACTGTGGAAAACAGCAGCAAAAACCATCGCTTTACACACATCAGCGGGTTCAGATATAAAACATCGCAATATCTACTTAATTCGATGGATACTAAAGGTGATTATAAACCCAACTTTTTCGATTACCAGACCTACTTAACCTATGATATAAACGAAAAAAACGAAATCAGTTTTTTAGGGAATATTGCACAAAATCATTACCGTTTTATTCCTCAAACACGCGAAACCTCATTTGGTACAATAGATGAAGCCTTAAAGCTTAAAATCTACTTCGATGGTCAGGAAAGCGACAAATACACCACTTCGATGGGAGCTATTTCATTAAACAGCAAACCAAATGATGACCTGAAACTCAGCTACACTATATCTGCCTATCATACCTATGAGCAGGAAAAATATGACATCATGGGACAATACTTTCTGAACGAACTTGACAAGCAATTAGGTTCTAATTCTATGGGCGACAGTTTAGCTAATATTGGTGTAGGAACATTTCTTAACCATGCCAGAAACTATTTAACTTCGACTGTTTTTGCCATACAGCATGGTGGAACAAAAATAATTGAAGAAAATAAATCTATACAATGGGGAGCAAATGCCCAGTATGAAACAACACAGGATGATATTCGCGAATGGGTAATGATTGATTCAGCCGGATATTCTCTTCCTTATAATGACTCTGTAGTCGGCATGTATTCTCTTATTTCCGGAAAAAACGATTTACAACAGGGGAGAGTTGCAGGGTTTGCACAATTTTCCAATAAAATGGAATTCGACAGTTCATCTGTACTTTATACTATCGGATTCAGAACAACTTATATCAGTTATTCAGAGCAGGTTTTGTTTAGCCCAAGGGCTTCTTTCTATTATAATCCGGCATGGAAAAGAAAATTCAGTTTTAAATTTGCTACCGGCTATTATTATCAGCCACCTTCATATAAAGAAACCAGACTTCCCAGCGGAAGTTTAAGTAATAATATGATTGCCCAGCAAAGTATTCATTTTGTTCTGGGAAGCGATTACACATTTACCGCATGGAACAGACCATTCAGGTATATCAGCGAATTGTTTTATAAAAGCTACAAACATCTTATTCCTTACCAGATAGATAATGTAAGAATTCAATACCTTGGCGACAACAATGCTGTCGGATATGCCGTAGGGCTTGATATGAAAGTAAACGGAGAATTTGTTCCGGGAGTTGAATCATGGGCAAGTTTATCTATTTTAAAAACCAAGGAAGATATTTTAAACGATTACTATTACAAGACCGTTGACGGACAAGCTGTTCGCGTTGAACCCGGGTATATTCCCCGCCCCACTGACCAATTAGTAAATATTGGTTTATTTTTTCAGGATTATTTACCCATGGATCCGACTTATACCATGCAGTTAAGCTTATTATACGGAAGCGGCCTGCCCTTTGGGCCACCAAAATCAGAAAGATACGAAGCTACTTACCGGATGCCAGCATATCGTCGTGTTGACATTGGTTTTGCCAAAATTTTAAAATCACCTGATAAAGAGGTTAGCACAGGATTTTTAAAACACTTTGACAAGCTTTGGATAGGTCTGGAAATTTTCAATTTACTAGATATTGACAATACCATTTCATATCAATGGGTCAGCGATATTAACGGACATGAATATGCTGTACCAAATTATCTGTCGTCCAGAAGATTAAATCTTAAAATTATTGCTTCGTTCTAAATACTCAAAACATGGAAAAAGAAAATAAAACACCCGTTTCTCAATTAGGGGAATTCAAACTTATTGAACATCTTACCAAAAACACTGAAATTTTTCATAAAGAAACCATCAAAGGAATTGGTGATGATGCAGCTGTGTTAGAAGCCAAGGATGGAAAAAAAATGCTTATCACAACCGACTTACTGGTCGAAGGAATACACTTCAACCTTGTTTACACTCCGCTGAAACATTTAGGGTATAAGGCTGTAGCAGTGAATTTATCGGACATTGCAGCGATGAACGGAACTCCGAAACAGATTACAGTTTCAATCGCCATATCTTCGAAATTTTCCGTTGAATCATTGGAAGAACTTTATGATGGAATTCACGCTGCATGCAAAGAATACCATGTAGATTTAATCGGAGGTGATACAACAAGCAGTCTTACTGGATTATTTATTTCAATAACAGCTATTGGTGAAGCAAATGGTGACGAAATTGTTTATCGGAGCGGAGCAAAAGTAAACGATCTAATTTGCGTTAGTGGTGATTTAGGTGCATCATTCCTTGGCTTGCAATTGCTTGAACGCGAACACAGACTTTTTAATGAAAGTCCCGATATTCAGCCCGATTTCAGCGGAAAAGATTATTTGCTTCAACGACAATTAAAACCCGAACCACGTTTCGATATTATAAACTTACTCAGGGATGCCGGTATTAAACCTCATGCCATGATGGACATTTCGGATGGCCTAAGTTCAGAAATTAATCACATATGCAAAGAATCCAGGACAGGGGCAAAAATCTACGCTCATAAAATTCCCATTGATACTGTTACTTCATTGACGGCAGAAGAATTTAATATGGCTCCCGAAACAGCTGCCCTGCATGGTGGTGAAGACTATGAGTTATTATTTACCGTTCCATTGGAATTTCTGAATAAAATTTCAGCGATTCCGCAAATCAGCATTATCGGAAAAATAACAGAAGCTGAAGAAGGCATTCATTTGGTTTTACAGGGAGGCGAAGAAGTGGATCTATCAGCCAAAGGCTGGAATGCTTTTAATGAGTAATCTTATTTATCCAATTTTTCAAAAGCAGAGTTCATACTTTTGAATTCAGGTACAATTTCTTTCATTTTCCCAACAATTGCATAATTATCAAAAGTAGAAACCGATTCTATCAGGTTTTCTATACGTGGTGTAACGGTATTGTAATCGGCATCAGCAACTTTGGCAATCATAATCAACGGATGATAAGTCGGAATGGTGTTTTCCTTTTGATTGAGCAATTCTTCGTATATTTTTTCACCCGGACGCAGGCCTGTGAATGTAATTTCTATATCTTTTCCTTCCTGTAAACCTGCAAGACGAATCATTTTACGAGCTAAATCGACAATTTTAACCGATTTTCCCATATCAAAGATAAAAATCTCATTCCCGTTTCCCATGGCCCCTGCTTCCAGCACTAACTGGCATGCCTCTGGAATCGTCATAAAAAATCGTGTTATTTCGGGATGAGTCACAGTCACCGGACCACCGCTTTCTATTTGCTGTTTAAAACGTGGAATTACTGAACCATTTGAACCAAGAACATTACCAAATCGCGTAGTGATAAATTTGGTCTGCGATATTTTTCCCAGTGCCTGGCAATAAATCTCAGCAATCCGTTTGGAGGCACCCATTACATTGGTCGGATTAACTGCTTTATCGGTAGAAATCATCACAAATCGTTCTACTCCGTATTTACTTGCCAGATCAGCCAACATTTTCGTTCCCTTAATATTGGTCAGAACTGCTTCGGCAGGATTATTTTCCATCACCGGAACGTGTTTGTAAGCAGCAGCATGGTAAATGACCAAAGGTTTATATCTTGAAACAATGTAATCCAATCGTTGCTGATTGGTAATATCGCCGATAATATATTTGTAGTTTTTAAACTTATATTTCTCGTCAAGCTCAAGGCAGAGGTCATACATGGGCGACTCAGCCTGATCAAAAAGTATCATCAGCGAGGGATTGAAATTGGTAAGCTGAATAACCATTTCACGACCAATTGAGCCTGCAGCACCAGTAACCATAACCACTTTCCCTTCAATCTGGTTCCGAATATTATTTTTGTCTAATTGAATGACTTCACGCTCAAGTAAATCTTCAATTTTGACCTGCTTCAACTGGTTTACATTTAATTCTCCGTTAATCCATGTTTTGAGTGGCGGGACTTCCAGCACTTTAATTCCAAGATTAATAGCCTGTTCGCTTATTTCATTCTTACGAGCTTTTGATAATTTTTCGTCTGCTATAATAATATGGCTTATTTCCATTTTAGCTGAAATTTCGGCCAGTTTATCCATAGGATATATTCGAATTCCTTCGATACGCAACCCTTTTATCAGATTTGTCACATCAAAAAAAGCTAATATTCTGTAATTTACAGAAATATCATTATCCAAACTACGCTTTACCGAAAGAGCCAGATTGTCTTTCCCGATAATAGCCACATTTGAGCGGAGTTTACCGGAATTATGCGCTTCGAAAAAGTATGATTTAATGAACAGACGCAGAAATATCAGCAAGAAAACCGAAGCCAAAAATTCAATCAGGATAATTGAAAACGGAATAATAAAAATGGATTTAGTGTAATAGGTTAAAATATTAATTCCTACAAAAATCAGAGACCCCAGCATGATATTTTTCAAAATTCTTATCGAATCCTCTATTCCGGTATATCTGACTATTCCTGCATAGGTTTTTGTAATGTAAAAAGTCAATGCCCTCACTGCAATTACTATGGGCAATACATATCTGATATAAGCGAACCATTCGTTTTCGGGAATGGAGAAGTTGAAACGAATAAGATAAGCCATGTGCAAAGCAACAAAGCAGATAAAAACATCAATCAAAAACACAATCCAACGCGGAGTAGTCTTTCTTAGCTTTATCAATTTATTTAGTATCATATCTTCAAATTAATCTTTTATAAATAATGGCAAAGTAAGTGGTTCAAGCATTTCCAATTTTACAGCTTCTTCCAGTAATTTTGAAATTGCCTGTTTGCCTTTATCGCCCAAATCGACAGAAAATTCGTTCACATACAGATCAATATGTTTTCGCACCACGTCTTTATCAGTTTCCTGAGCGTGTGAGCGGATAAAATCAAGCGAAGTATCCGGATTTCCGAAAGCGAACAAAACAGATTCTTTTATAATACGGTTGATTGATTTTTTTATTTCCTCGGGCAATGATCTTTTCACTGCAATAACTCCGAGAGGTAAAGGCAGTTTTGTTCTTTCTTCCCAGATTTCGCCTAAATCCACAATTTTTTGCAGTCCTTTGTTCTGATACGTAAAACGTGTCTCGTGAATAATAACTCCGGCATCCACTTCATTGCCAAGAATGGCATCCTCAATTTCGTAAAAGAAGTATTCTTTACAATTTTTTACCGGTTTATAAAAAAGCTGAAGTAAGAGATTTGCTGTAGTATTTTTCCCTGGAATAGCAAAGTTTACAAAAGGCAATTCGTCGGAATAAATTTTCTTTTTCGAAATAATCAACGGACCATTTTTATAACCCAGAGCAGCTCCTGAAGTCAGCATTTCGTAATCTTTATTTACCTTACCAGCTGCAAATAAGCTTAATTTTGTAACATCGGGTTCTCCTCTCATGGCCGATTCGTTCAGCGATTTGATATCGTCAAAATGCAAATCAATATCCGGGCTCAATGAAGCTAATCGCTTATTAACCCATGCATCGAACATAAAAGTGTCATTGGGACAGGGAGAAATGCTTAATGAAAGCTTATTCATGGATTTGATTTAAAATATTTCTCAAAGTTAGCCATAAATTATGAACTGCTAAAGGAATATTCCAGTAAGTTTTATCACGCACCCCTACCTCATTTGAAACAGCTCTTAATGCAATTAAAGGAATATTTTCATTACGACAAATATAAAAGTAAACATAGGATTCCATCGTTTCAATATCGGGATTAAAAAGCTTTTTCAATTCGGAAATCCTTTTTTCAGAGCCGGTTACAGTATTAACTGTAATGCCTTTTGCTTGCGAAAGAGCGACGCTTTCCGACGGCTTATTTTTTATCCAACCTTGCGAATAATCCATATCTGAAATATGCTTAAACGCAGAAATATCGTCAAACCCCATATCCGCAAAAATATCTTCAGTTACCTGTACCACTTCTCCAATAGAAAATTCTTTCCTGAACGAACCGGCAATACCAGCATTGATAACTAAATCTGGTTTATAAGCATTTATTTTTTTTGTGAGATGATAAGTTGTAGCCATTGCTCCCATACCTGTAACGAGCCATTCGACCTGATTTTTGTCTGAATTCATTATTTCATCCAGGCAATTTTTGTCAATTTCAATTTCAGTCGCTGTACAGATAAGAATTCTCATTTACGGTTAAAATGGTTTTTGCAAATTTAAATCATTTTCAACAAATTAAAGAAAGTCATTCAAATTTTACTTTTTATTCATTTATTTTGCAAAAAATAATCAACATGAAAATTGAAGATTACGATCCACTTGAACAGGAAGGTTTCGCTAAGATTGAACTATACAACGAATCTACAACCAAAGCAATGGCAGAGCATTACAGCTGGATTCTGGGACTGATAGGCGAAAATCCTCAACGTGAAGGATTACAGAAAACTCCGGAACGTGTTGCTAAAGCCATGCAGTTCCTGACACACGGCTATCATCTCAATCCGCAGGAAATCCTGAATTCTGCCAAATTTAAAGAAGATTATAAACAGATGGTCGTAGTAAAAAATATTGAAATCTACTCCATGTGCGAACATCATATGATTCCATTTTTTGGCAAGGCTCATGTTGCTTATATTCCCAACGGTTACATCACCGGCTTGAGCAAGGTTGCCAGAGTGGTAGATGCTTTTGCACGTCGTTTACAGGTTCAGGAAAGACTTACCACCCAAATCAAAGAATGCATTCAAGAGACTCTGAACCCTCTCGGAGTCGGAGTTGTTATCGAAGCACAACACCTGTGTATGATGATGCGCGGCATACAGAAGCAAAATAGTGTAACGACTACCAGCGATTTCTCCGGAGCATTTTTAAAAGAACCCACCCGTTCTGAATTTTTGCATTTAATTAGCGAAAAGCTTCACTAATATTTTTTTCTTTCATCCTATTTGAAAAAACAAACTTATCTTTGTAAAAAAAGATTGTATGAAATTCTTGTTGTTTATTTCAATAGCTTTAGTCTTTTCAGGCTGTGCAACCAATTTAGTATATATGAGCGTTCAGGAACCTGCACCTGTTAATATACCTGGTGGAATAAAAAAACTGGGTGTCATCAACCGCAGCATTGCCAGTGATAATCTGCTGGATAAAGTAGATCAGGCTCTGACATTAGAAGGAAAAAACCTTGACAAAGACGGCTCCAACGATTGTGTACAAAGTCTTGCAAATGAATTACAAAAAAACACACGTTTTGAATCTGTAAAACTCTTGCAGACCAATATTAAAAGCTCGGGATCAGGTGTATTTCCGGCACAACTCACATGGGATGAAGTAGGTAAAATATGTCAGGAAAACCTGGTAGATGCATTATTTGTCCTGGAATTGTTCGATACCGATACTAAAATAAGTTATGCGGCCATTCCAACCAAGGTAAATACCCCACTGGGTCAGATTTCGGCGGTAGAACAGGAAGCCTCCATGCTGGTAAATGTAAAAACCGGATGGCGTATATATGATGCAAAGTCTAACACCATACTCGACGAGTACACCATGAACAGAAACATAACCAAAACCGGTCGGGGAATTAATCCTGTAGAAGCAGCCAAAGCGCTGATGGGTAAAAAAGAAGCCGTGAAGCAGGTGGCAAATATAATAGGTGAGCAATATGCCCAGAGCATTCTTTCGTATTGGGTACGCGTTTCGCGCGATTACTATATCCGTGGAAGCAATAATCTGAAAATAGCCACACGCCAAGCAAGAACCGGGAACTGGGATGGCGCCGGCGAACTTTGGCTTAAAGAAACCAGTCACCCCAAATATA
>CAZDUU010000022.1:0-10333 GCA_964508675.1 uncultured Bacteroidales bacterium
AAGGTTGACCGCGCCGATTTTTGCCTGAAGAGGGTGGGGATGGAAAATACCAATAATCTATACCCCTCGGAGCTAAGTGGAGGGATGAAAAAGCGCGTTGCCATTGCGCGTGCTATAGCCCTGAAACCGAAATATCTTTTCTGCGACGAACCAAACACGGGACTGGACCCGGTAACTTCAATCGTTATTGACAATCTGATTCAGGAAATAACACGCGAGTACCAGATTACAACCATTGTGAATACACACGATATGAACTCTGTAATGGAAATCGGCGATAAAATTGTGTTTTTATATAAAGGCGATAAACTTTGGGAAGGTACTAAAAACGAAGTCATGAAAACAGATTGTAAGGAGCTTAATGAGTTTATTTTCGCTTCCGAACTGACCCGCCTCATCAAGAAGAATCTTTAAAAATCAATCTGTCTTTGGCTTAAAAATCACTCCGTGATTTGATTTGCCGTCAATCTGCACTACGCAGGGATGGTTAAAATGAACATGTCTTATAAACTCATCCTCAAAAACGGCTTTCTGGTTCATCAGGAAATCAACATCATAAAAACCATCTTTCAGGTAGGGATTGATGGTAAAGTAACCCACCCTGAACGAAGTCAGGTTCTGGAAAAAGTGCGTTCCCTGGCTTGGGTCGATACGGTAATTTTCTAAACCTGACTCAATGATAAGTCTGGCAGCGGAAATTTGTGCCCATTTTACAGGAATACCAAGCCATGGATCACTAGAGCCCCAACGACCCGGTCCAATTAAAATATAGTTTTTGTTTTCTTTTACAAATTGTTCATTTATTTTTTCAAGTTCATATGCAATTTCATTGTTTTTAGCCGGATTAAATGATTTTGGCTTTACAAAAATCACATCATGAAGGTTATTCATTTGCCCGTTACCTAATGCAGTATTGCTGATAATAATCGTGTCGGGTTGATTTATTTTTTCAAGGTCAACATTTACAATTTCGTTATTTTCTACAATGGGCCTTACCTGCAAGAAATAAAACTGGGCGGGTTGGTCTTTGGGAACATCGAGATTTACAGCAAATTCAATTTCAACAGGATTTCCCATTTCTTTTTGTGAAATCTGCATCAGGTGCTGAACGATATCAGCTAAAGGAAAAGTGTTATAGTGTAATATGTTGGCAAAAGTTATCAGCTTTTTGCCTCCTTCCTGTATTCCGTTCTGAACCATATTGTTTTGATAATCAAAGGTTGAAGCAGCAAATTTGAACGCGCTGTGCTTTTCAATATCACGGATTTGGAGTTTTGCCAGATTAATGCCGTCATCAGTAGAGGGAACAAAGCTTTCGGGATTAAGATCCAGGGCAAACATGAACTTTTGTGTATCGCGCAAAGCCAGTTCCGGTGTCGAAAGTTGCAACACTTTTTGAGGATATTTGGGACAAAAACGTAATGCCTGTGCACCATCCACAATGTATTTCCCTAAGCCGTATGCAATAGTTACTACAGAATCTTCGGGCTTTTCAGGAGCAATAGGATAAAAATTAATAGAACGTCCCACACCCGATAAAGTAGGGTAAAAATATTTTCCCTCATAAGTTTTTCCTGCAACTTCTTGCAGAATAACGGACATCTTTTCTTCATCAATCACATTCGAAGTTGCTGTCATATATGCTTTACTTGCCCTGAAAAATACGGATGCATACACGCTCTTGATAGCCTCGGTGAGCAGTCGCAGTGTTGCTTTTGCATCATTTTCAATCTTTGGAACCATGTATGTATTATAAACTCCGGCGAAGGGCTGATAATGTGAGTCTTCAAGCTTACTTGACGAGCGTACCGCAATGGGGCCGTTAACCATAGATACAAAAGCATATAAATCCTGAAGCACATTACTCGGCAATCTTGCTTCAACGAATTTATTAAGTATCTCATCATCTGATAAACTACTGCGTAATGCAACTTTATATAAATCGTGAGTTTCCATAAACTCATCGAATACATCCGTACTGATGACAACTGTTTTTGGAATACTAACCTGAACATTCGACCATTTATCGAAAAGTTCATACTTTTTTATCAGCAAATCAACAAATGCCAATCCGCGGGCTTTCCCCCCCAGCGAGCCATCGCCAATACGACTAAAAGTTAGATATTCGTCGAAGTTCTTCCCGTCGAATTTAGCAATAACCCCACGTCCTCTGTATTGACGGTAGGTATCTATTACGTCATAAATAAAGGTTCTGATACCATCAACATTTCCAAAGTCTTCAAAAGAAACATATTTCAACATACGGGCAATAGGAAAAAGTGCCCGGGCATTTAACCATTTCGAAAAATGATTTTGTTTTACATGATACTCCAGTGTTTCATCGGGGACTTTTAAAACTTTTTCCTGCAATGACTTTAAATCTGTAGCACGGCAGATTTCTTCACCGGTAGACGGATTTCTGAAAACAAAATCGCCAAATGCAAGCTGACGAATAATATAATTTCTCAGTTCTATAGAAAGCGATTTCGAATATTTATTGATAAACGAAACTCCCAGTTTCTGGGCAACAGCCTCGTATTGCACATCGCTTGACTGAAGAAGAAAGGGCATATGTTTATCTTCCGACTTTACTTTATGAAAAAATTTAATACCGGCTTCGGGATCTTTTTCGCCATCTTTTTTAAAGCTGATATCACTTATGACTCCAATCAGATTTTCTTTGTATTTCATAAACAGATTCTCAGCCTCATTGTAATTAGTAGCAAGAATAATTTTAGGCCGCCCGCGCATAAGCATCATTTTCTGATGTTCGTTCAATCCTTCCAGTACGGAACGTTTTGATTGCTGAAATAAAATCCTGTATATATAAGGCAGATATGAAGAATAATAACGGATGGAGTCTTCGACCAACAAAATAGCCTGTACCCCCAGATCCTCTACATCGTGCTTCAGGTTCATTTTATCTTCAATCAGCTTAATGATGGAAAGAAGCAAATCGGCGTTTCCCAGCCAGCAGAAAACATAATCAATGGCGCTCATATCTTCGTGCTGAAGCCGCAGGGAAACCTCGCGTGAAAAAGGCGTCAGAATTACGATTGGTTTAAGTGGATACTTTACTTTCAGATTCTTGGCCATTTTAAAGGCATCCATTGAACCAACATTCAGCATGGTGATTATTAGGTCAATAGCATTTTCTTCAATAGTAATTAAGGCTTCTTCGTAGGAGTGAGCCTGTATGATAAGTGGAGGATAACGAAGACTGTGCTGTGTATACTCGTTAAACAGGCGCTCGTCAATACGTCCGTCTTCTTCGAGCATAAATGCATCATAGGAATTACATATTAGCAGAGCTTTGTAAATTCTTCTCTGCATAAGCATTTCGAATGAGGTATCTAAAAAAGTATATTTTTTTGATTCAATAATCTGGTGATAATTAAACATAACCGTCAAAAAGTTTAAGAATCAAAAATAAAGAAATTTCGGAAAAATAATAATGAACCCGGAAAAAGTAATAATCATAGACTGTCTTTTCTGTTACCTTCCCAACATAATGAAACGCGATTTATTTTGCCACCCAAAGGAGGGTTCAATTTCGAAATCTCTAATTCCAAATATTCCAGTTGTTTAAATTCACTGAATAATCTTTTTACCGTTCGCATTAAAAGAGGTTCTATCAACAAAGATTTTTGTTTCATTTCTTCCTCTATCAATTTATACACTTTCTGATAATCCAACGCATCGTCGAGGTTGTCGCTCTGGGCTGCTTTGGAGATATCTGTTTTTAGTTTAACATTAACAATAAAATGATTTCCGACTCTTTGTTCTTCTTTAAAATGCCCGTGGTAAGCATAAAATTCCATGTCGTGCAAATGAATGTATGCCATATTTTTATCTTTATATTAAAAAAACTAACTTTGCCGCTACAAAGCTAAATGATATGAACGAAATAGAAAAACCCGAAGTAAGCAAGAATTTTATTGAAGAAATCATAGATGCCGAATTGGAAAAAGGCTATATCAAACAGGTTTACACCCGTTTCCCTCCCGAACCCAACGGCTATCTTCACATTGGACATGCAAAATCTATTTGTCTGAATTTTGGTTTAAAGCAAAAATATAGCGGAAAATGCAACTTGCGTTTTGACGACACAAATCCGGTTGCCGAAGATGTAGAATACGTTGAATCTATCATGGAAGACGTTAAATGGCTTGGTTTTGAGTGGGATAAATTATGTTATGCTTCTGATTATTACGAACAACTTTACGAATGGGCCATTGTATTGATAAAAAAAGGATTGGCCTATGTTTGCGAATTATCAGCCGAAGAAATATCTGCTATGCGTGGTACACCAACCGTTCCAGCCACCCCAAGCCCTTTCCGCAACAGAAGCGCAGAAGAAAACCTCGATTTATTTCAACGTATGCGTGCCGGCGAATTTCCTGATGGAAGTCATACACTCAGAGCTAAAATAGATTTAGCATCACCGAACATGCACATGCGCGACCCTGTTCTGTACAGAATTATCCACACCAACCATCACCGTACCGGCGACAAATGGTGCATTTATCCAATGTACGACTATGCACACGGACAAAGCGATTTTATCGAAGGAATTACAAATTCCATTTGTACTTTAGAATTTGAAGTACATCGTCCTTTATATGAATGGTTTTTAGAAGCTATCGGCTTACCTCACCCACGCCCCAGACAAACCGAATTTGCCCGTCTCAATTTGTCATACACCGTAATGAGCAAACGTAAACTTCTGGAACTGGTAAAAGGGAATTATGTAAACGGATGGGATGACCCGCGCATGCCAACCATCAGCGGGCTGCGTCGCAGAGGTTACACTCCCGAATCTATCCGAATGTTTGCAGAAAGAATCGGCGTAGCTAAGCGTGAAAATATTATTGACGTTGGCTTACTTGAATTTTGCATTCGCGAAGACTTGAATAAACGTGCCACCCGTATGATGGGCGTTTTAAATCCTTTGAAAGTTGTCATTACCAATCTACCCGAAAACTACGAAGAAGTATTGACCGCTATTAACAATCCCGAAGATGAAAACGCAGGTACTCATGAATTACCTTTTACCCGTGAAATATACATCGAGCAGGACGACTTTATGAAAAATCCTCCCAAGGATTATTTCCGTTTAAAACCCGGTGGTGAAGTACGCCTTCGCTATGCTTACTTCCTGAAATGCAATGATGTGATTAAAGACGACAAAGGGAATATTACAGAACTCCATTGCTCTATTGATTTGGAATCAAAAGGTGGCAAATCACCTGATGGAAGAAAAGTGAAGGGAACCATTCACTGGGTTTCTGCAAAACATGCCGTTGAATGCGAAGTTCGTCTGTACGACCGCTTGTTCAAAACTGAAAGTCCGGATGCTGCAGAAGATTTCAAAACGGACCTCAATCCCGATTCATTGAAACTTATAAAAGGATATCTGGAACCTTTTGCTAAGAATGCAAAATCAGGCGAAAAGTATCAGTTTGAACGCATCGGTTATTTCTCGGTTGATTACGATTCTGCTCCTGCAAAAATCATTTTCAACAAAACCGTCGGTTTAAAAGATGCCTGGGCAAAAAAAACTCAGAAATAAAATTTTATATTTTAATTTTTCTATGTTAAATCATGACTGATAACGAAATTGCAAATAAAGTTATAGGTATTGCAATCGAAGTACACAAAGCACTTGGTCCGGGATTATTGGAAAGTGCTTATAAAGAATGTCTGTTTTACAAAATCAAAGAATCGGGATTATGGGTTGAAAAAGAAAAACCTATGCCATTAATATTTGAAGAGGTAAAACTGGATTGTGGTTACAGGATTGATTTATTGGTAGAAAATAAAGTTGTAATAGAATTAAAAAGCGTTGATGCTTTAAATGATGTTCATTTAGCTCAAACATTAACTTACTTAAAAATAGGAAATTATAAACTTGGGTTGCTGATAAATTTTAATGTTGTATTATTGAAAGATGGAATTAAACGGGTTGTAAATAAGTTATAAAATGAAAAGCTTAAACCGCAAAGAACACAAAGATTTTACGCAAAGACCTCAAAGTTTTCTTGGCGAACTTAGCGAAGACTTAGCGTACTTTGCGGTTAAAAATATAAATTAATTTAATAATAAAAATGTCGCTCTCGCCTTACTTATTGGTCTCTGATGAAAGCGGAAATATTTTCGAAGATACTTCCCTGAGAGTAGTAGGGCGCGAAGGAAACAAGGTCAAACTGCTGGAAGAAAAAGATTTTATTCCTCTTCCGGATGGCAGCGATTTCTTTTATCTGCCGAAAAGAAAAGCGGTAGGCTTCAATCCCCGCAATGGAAAACTTGAAATCTCCAGAAAAGGATTTGCTGTAAGTGCTTTCAATGCACCGGCTTACACTCAAACTGCCATTGCAGCTTGGATTAAAGAACCCGATGCTCCTGTATTACCACTTTTTGCTTACACAGCAGTCGGTTGGTACAGGGGAAAGTTTTACACCACTGCTTTGCGCATTGACCCGGATATACGGCAGGACATCGATCAGTTCAATCAGAAAAAAGTCATTGCCAATTCGAAGCGTTTCCTGAAAAAATATCCCCAAAACCGTTTAGTAAAGCATTTGGTTCATTGTGCCACGGTATATTTCTGTCCTGCTGCCCGCAATTATTTCCTGGAACGATGGGAAGCTCCGTTACCTACTTCACCTACATGTAACAGTCGCTGTAAAGGTTGTATTTCTTACCAACCCAAAGACAGTGGTTTCTGTTCTACCCAAAACCGTATTACGTTTATCCCTTCGCCTGAAGAGATTGCCGAAATTGCTCTCGATCACATTGCCAAAGCTCCCACCCCTGTTGTGAGTTTCGGACAGGGTTGCGAAGGAGAACCGCTGATGGTTGCCGATGTTATTGCCGAAGCCATTCGCTTAATCCGAAAGAAAACGCCTCACGGAATTATCAATCTGAATACAAACGGGAGTAAACCCGACAAAATACAGAAATTAATTGATGCCGGACTTGACAGTGCACGTATCAGCATGAACAGCTTTTTGCCCGAACGCTACAAATGGTATTATTCGCCGGTAAATTACAGCTTCGACGATGTACTGCTTTCTATTCAGGCATTGCGACAGGCAAAAAAATGGGTTTCGGTCAATTATTTCATACACCCGGGGTACACCAATCACGCTGACGAAATTACAGCTTTGAAGAACGCCATCAGGACACTCAAATTCAATATGATACAATGGCGCAACTTCAACATTGACCCCGATTGGATAGACAAATCACTCGAAATGGAAATAACGAAGCCAGATACCGACATTAAATCACATATTGAACAGATAAAAAAAGAATTTCCCGGGCTCTACAATGGTTACTTCAATCCCGGCAAGGAAATTATTGAGGAATATAATATTTAAGAAGGTTTAAAATCATTAGTAAATTTATTATTTACGCAATTCTTTATTAAAGAAACAATGCGTCATTCACACGCATGTATGCGTGCGGCATTTACACACATAAAACAAATTGCCTACGGCAATATTTTATATTTGAAGGCTGAAAAAATAAAATCAGCACCACCTTTCTATATCAAATTTAACATAAATTAAAATTAATTATTGAATTTAGTGTTTATTTTTGCAATATTATAAAATACCACTCAAATACAATAAATAAAATGAAATCAATAACTAAACTAACTGAAGACAGGAAGTTGTTATCTTTATTTCTATCCTGTCCATTAAACGAACCTCTTGAAAATTGTATTTTAAAAGAAATCAGGTTAAAACCATTGAGTGAAATAAAAAAAACAGTGAAATCAATCCAAGAACCTTCACTGAAAATCATCATTGAAAAACATGAAAGCTGCTTTAATAACAGGTTAAATACACTTCACTCAAAAATATCGCCCGATAAAAATCCTGATACATATTTAAAATGGATTAGTAAAGTCAATATTGGGTTATTAACTTATGAATTAAAAAAAAGGAAGTGGATTAAATCTCAAAATGAGTTTGCAAAATTATTTAAAATAAAACCCAGTAACGACTATAAAGTTCATTGGGATTTAAGCAAAGAAGAAGAGCTTGCGTTTTTATTGCATGAATTAAAAAGAAAGAATTTTTTTATTATAAAAGGCTCTAAAGGCTTTTTTAAATATATTGAATGCCATATTGTTGGGTTTAACGAAGAAACATTAAAAATGAACCATCTTAAAAAAATATGCTCAGAAATCGTAACAGATGAAAAAAAACACTCAAATGTTAAAAACGAAATTGATAATATTGTCAGGCATTTAGTTAAATATAACAAGGACTAATACGGAACGATTCTCAAACATCTTGTAAAATCATTTGATAATCAGCTTATATTTGTATTGTTCAAATTTTAATTCATACATTTATGAAGAATAATACAGGAAATGACTATGTTTATATAGGTGAAAAGCTAAGAATTTCCAGTGCAAATATTTATGGTACCGGACTGATGCTTGGTGAAAGAGTAAAATACACTGCTAATAATGGATATGCTGTAATTTCGACTGCAAATACCAATTTAGACGGAAGTGGTGCAATTACAGATTTAATTACGGGAGGCACCTGCGGGACAGTTGTAAAAAGGATTATTATAAAAGCCTATGGTTCTACAACAGAGGGAATGATAAGAATATTTCATAAAGACGGTAGCGGTACAACACGCTTACTGAGAGAAATCCCTGTTCCGGCAGTTACACGTTCATCGCTTGACCCTACATTGATAGCTGTTATAGATGACTACTTTTACTTAAAAACAACTCTAAAGTTAAGAGTTTCGACAGAAAAGGCAGAAACATTTGTAATTACAGCAGAAGGACTTGATATGACTTATCCATCATAAAAAACAAAAATATTATGGCAGCAGAAACACAATATGTAGCAAATACAGGAATGGTTACCATTTCTACGGCTAATTCAAATTTAGATGGTACAGGTACACTGGGTACAGTCTTGACAGCAGGGGCAAACAACGGTACTTTAATAAAAACGATTACTGTCAAAGCAACAGGAAACACAACCCAGGGGATGGTTCGTATTTTTGTCGGACAATCGGGTTCACCCAAGTTAGTTAAAGAAGTTGAAATACCAGCAGTAACAAAGTCTGCAACTGATCCCGCATTTGAAATAGTAGTACCGTTTTTCTTTTATTTAAAAGCGAATTATGTTTTATCAGCTTCTACTGAAAATGCCGAATCATTTAATATTATTGCAGAAGCACAGAACTGGTTATATTATACTACATCAGTAAGGGCAGAAACTACAAAATATGAAGTATATAATGCAGGAACTACTATTTCTACCGCGAACTCAAATTTAGACGGAACAGGAACCATGGGAAATGCTCTCATCTCCAGCGGATGTAACATACAAGCTGTTACAATCAAGGCACGTCAAAGCACCACAGCAGGGATGGTTCGTTTATTTCTTTACAACAATTCAGCAGGTATAACAAGGCTTTTCAGAGAAATTCCGGTACCAGCAACAACAGCCTCTTCCACCTCTCCGACATTTTATTACAGACTCATATTCGAAAATGGATTTGCACTAAAATCAGGATGGTATTTGAAAGTTTCTACCGAAAAAGCAGAAGGTTTTAATGTTATTCCTGAATCTTTAGACTGGACTTATCCGGCTTAATAATAAATTTATTAATGTATAAAATTAAAAACTAAAAATTATATTTTATGGCAGAAGAAACCCAATATACCGCAAATACAGGTATGCAGACTATTTCTACGGCAAATTCCAACCTGAATGGCACGGGTACATTAAGTAGTGCCATTATTACGGGAGCTTCCTTTGGAACAATCATTAAAACGGTTACAGTAAAAGCTATCGGAAACACCACCCAGGGAATGGTCAGATTATTTGTTTCAGACGGAGATTCAACAAAGTTGATTTCTGAAATAGAAATACCCGCTGTTACCAAATCATCAGAAGATCCTGCTTTTGAAATCACCATTCCGGTTGATTATGCTCTTGAATCCGGCTGGATGCTTAAAGCTTCAACCGAAAAAGCAGAATCATTTAATATTATCGCAGAAGGATTAGACTGGACATATTATACCACATCGGTGAGACCCGAAAGCAGTAAATTTACTGCTAATACTGCTATTGGGGGAGTATCTACTGCCAATACAAATCTTGACGGAACAGGAACTATCGTTTCCATTATTACAGCCGGATCAAACGGAACAATAATTCAAAGCGTTAATATTAAAGCTTTAGTAAATACAACAGCAGGGATGGTCAGGTTGTTTTTATATGATGGCACAAACACAAAGTTACTGACAGAAGTACCGGTAATTGCCACAACAAAGTCAGCAACAGCT
>CAZDUU010000023.1:0-9963 GCA_964508675.1 uncultured Bacteroidales bacterium
GAACCCGGGATTTACTTTATAAAAATTACCGTTTGCTCTTCTGAAGAAAAAATAACTAAAAAGTTAGTAATTCAATAAATAATTAAGAAATGAGAAAATTTATTTTATTTTTTTTTGGTTTTTTCATTAAAATCAATCGCGCAATTAGATACTTGTAATTTTGTTATTGATACAATTTTTAAAATTAATTATTGTTTGCCTGGAGGGACAGCACAATGTCCACCTGAGTTAGTATATATTGACACTTCTTTAGTAAGACTTGCTTCTGGGTTAAAAACATACTTAGTCTGTTATGATCCCTTAGGTTTAAGTGGTAGTATTTCTGATGCACAAATTGGTACTTTTAACTATGGAGACACCATTCCTGTTACCTATATGAAACATAATTTTGGCTTTTATAATTCAGGAACTACATTCGATCCATATATAATTGCAATTATTGTGGTTGGAAAACCAACTGTGTTAAATGAAAGTTTATTTTGTTATTCAAGCATTCATTATCAAAGAGGTTACATTTATGATAATTGTAGTGTTCATGATAATTCTGTTTACTTTTCAGGTCAAAAAAATTGTACGGTTTCGGACTGTACACTAAATAAGCAAAATGAATTAAATAATAACGTAAGCAACTTTACGGTTTATCCTAATCCTGCCGTAACAAATATAACCATCGAAAACGACCGGCTTATGAATGGTAAAATATACATTATAAACAACCTTGGCTTAGTAGTAAAAGAAGAAGAAATAAAGCAGGGAAACGAAAAAACAATTGATATTCGTACCCTGCCGACAGGCTTGTACCTGCTCAGGTATAAGGAACAAACTTTGAGGTTTTCGGTGGTAAAATAGAAAGTAAGAGGTTATAATTTTGAATTATAGTTTGATTTTTAATTAGTTCCCTCGCTGTTAGATAGCAATACTTATTTTTGTTTAAAGTTTCCCAGACTTAGCGATAATCCTGCCTGAATGCCAATTTTAATCTGATCATCATGTATCCATTGATTACAGCGAGAATCAATATTGTACGGTGCGTAGGTCCAATATGTATAATACTCTCTTTCTCGTTTTCTGATACTAACTCCTAAATTCGTTTGTAAAGAAAAATTTCTTTTGACAAATAACTTTCTACCCAACATTAATTTTAAACCATAAATATTCAAATTCTCTGACCTTTCCCATTTAACAACGGGATTTGGATCTCCAAAAGTATTTACGAGTAAAACATGATCATAAGCCATAAATTTACAGAAAGGGACTGCTTCAAAATACCAGTGATGTTTATTTATTTCTAATATCTTAAAATGAAAAGCTACAGACCATCCATCATAATACCCGACAGGATTTTTATCATCAGTTCCGTTATAAAGCTGATGCTGATTATTCCACCAACAATCTGCTTTTATGTATCCGCCTTCAATACCAAAGTATATTTTTTTGCTTAGTTGATATCCCAACTCTAACGAATGTTGATTGATTAAGCTGTTTAAAGGATACAGTGTGAGTGAAAATTTTGAAAAAGAAAGTTGTTCAATAGAGTCTGTATCTTTTCGCTTAATCATTTTCTTGATTTCTGTCGAGTCTATACCGGTATTAAATGGATAATAAAACTCCCATTTTTTTGTAAAATCGTATTTAATATTTACAAAAGGTATAAGTATTAATGAAGCACCCCCGCCAAATGGAGCGAAAGCTATAAGCATAGCTTCAGTTCCATTACATTCAGTGATGCTTTTAATTTCATTTACTGAAATTTCAGCATTTTGAAAAACGATACTGGAATCTTTAACACCATAAATTTTCCCTTTAATAGTAGAGGAATTACTTGTTTTACATCTGATCTTTGTACCTTCAGAAATTTTATATACTCTTTTTTTGTTCTTTTTCTTCACATAAATACCCGGAACTTTTTCGTCCGTGTTTTTCTGAAACTTCACCTGCTGGCTATGAGATGGAATGGTACAAATCAAAATAATTATCAGAAGAACAACTGTTCTCATAAGTTTAAATTTGCATAGTGCAAATATAACATTTTATCAAATAAGATGTTCAAGAAATGTTTCTCTACTTAACTGCCCAGTTTACTTCCAAATCCCAATTTGCTCTAAGCTGAAATGTCTGGTTGTAATAGTAAACGTTTTCGGGTTGCTGATGCAAAATATAAAAACCGCTATCCCATTTCCCATTATTATTTGCGTCTGAGAAAGCCCTTAAAGTATATTTTCCCGGAAGAATTTGTTCAATATTCAGTGTCGAACTGCTATTTAGTTTCCATGATTTAACAAAATCACCTTTTTCACTGAGTAATTCAATAATATAATTATCATTCTCAGGTAATTTTATATTCAGTTTTAAATTTGCAAAATCTTCTGACTGTAAAGTTTCAAAATGAATTGTATCGTTTTTTACAGAATGCGAATAGAGGCTTTTGATATACTCCTGATTCAATGTTAAACGATATTTTTTCCCATCGATAAGCCTGGTCTCTATATTCCATTTTAGAAGATTCAGGCTGTCTTTGCTCATACTAAGCTGAATTGGAATATTTGCCGAATCGCAAATCTCAATTGCTTTTGATTCTAATAAAGCAGGCTCATTAAAAATTATTGAAACAGGTTCTTTACTGTTTATTTTCGATTTATCTTTAATGTTCCACTGGTAGCTCACGGGAATATCTGCCTTGTATTTATCTTTTCCTGTCCATTTGATAGCACGTGTTTCAATAATGGTGTGAAAATTTTGCAAGCTATCTTTTGGGGAGTACTTTATTTTCAATTTAACAGTATCAGCAAAATATTGCAATGAGTCTTTTAAGAAAACCCAAAGAGTATCGTTATTTACCGAGGAAAAATAATCCAGAACTTTTATACTGTCAGAAATTACAGATGGTTTAATGTCAGATATCGTATTAAAAATAATTTCTGCTTTACAAGGGATTTTTCGCTCTGCTTTTTTAATAAACTGCTTTGTCCTATCTTCACTAAAAGCAAATAGATTTAAGCTGTCCTTACCCTTTAGAACAGTGATATTGTTCTTTAGAAATGCTATTTTTTCGTTTTCAGGCTCTAACTGATAATTACTGTTTTTATCGCTAAATCCCACTATCTTATATTGACCGGATTTGATAAAATTGAAATGAAATATGCCGGAGGCATTAGTACGGGTAATATAATCGGGTTTTGTTTTAAGCGGAACACTATCGGTTGTATCTTTATATAAAGCAACCAGAAATTCTTTTTCAGGTTTAAGAGTAAAGGCATCATTAACAATACCTGATACTTTCAAGGTGTCAATCTCACTGCCGGTAGAAAAAACATAACTAAAATCTGACAGGGGATTACTTTCATTTAAATCCTGAATAGCATCGCCGAAATAAAAGTTATAGGTTGTATTGGGTTTTAACGTATCTTTTAAAATCAGACTAAAGCCTTTGGCTCTCTGCTTCAATTTAGGTTGATATTTAAGCGGAGGCGAAACGATTAATTTTTGATTGAGCGATTTGATCTGAATGAATTCATCAAACTCAAAATCAATCTGTTGAGGAATAATATTTACCGAACCTGTTTGGGGAAGAGAGCTCGCTAATTTAGGCGGTGTTACATCTCTTTCGCCACCACTTAATGCAGACTGACTTGCACAAGCAGAAAAAAGAGCTATTATGCCAAGAAGAAATATTATTTGCAAACTTTTCATCTGCACAAAGATAATGAACAAAAACAAAAAGGCTACCCACCGGGCAGCCTTTTTATATAATTTAAAGAATAATCTCTTAGAAATGGAATAACATGTAGATACAACCACCAAAGTTATCTGTATCAAATCCCATATATCCACCACCACCGGTTTTGGTTTCAGTAGTTTTAACTGTGCTATTTGCACCATCCCATGATTCGGTAGTAACTTTGCCGTCACCTTGTGATGCAATAGCTAAACCCCAACCAAATTCACCACCTACAGAAATTTTAGGTGCAAAGAAATATTCAACACCAACAAAAGCACGTGCACCTATTCCAATAGTTGAACCACCTTTTGCTTTAGTAATTCTTGAGCTAGCACTTAACACGTTAGGATTTGCTGCATCGAAATTAGTCATACCAGGTGTTGTATTGCTTGATGAAAAAGCATTACCATAGGTATATTTTTCGCTTGTACCAGCAAACATAAGTTGAGCTTCAGCACCATAAAAACCTTGTAAGCGACCTTCGCCACGACGTTTTTCCATACCAGCACCAAGAATAATATTAGTATTACCGTATTTAGCTTTATCTTCAACTGTTACTAATGGGTCAGCCTGTCCATCCTGCTGAACATATTCTTTATCAGTAGTTGAAGTTAAACCGATACGAAGATTAATGCGATAAGCTGTTTTTGCATCAACAAAGTACTTTGCATAAATTGCATTGTTACCATTTACAAAATTCATTGAGCTTGGATCGTTGAAAGCAGCACCACTGTTAATCTTTACAAAGTTTCCAAAGAAATTGAAAATTGGAGTTGCATCAATACCAAGAGCATAGTCACCAGCAGCTGGTAAAATTGGAACTCCTTTTTTGTTTTTTAATTCTTCCTGTGCATTTGAAATTAATGCTACAAAAAGCATTGCACTTAATAAAATTGTTACTTTTTTCATAGGCAAAAAATAAATTGGTTAAACACTGCAAAAGTATATTATTTTTAGATTATGTTTATTGATTTCTGTTCATAAGTCGAAAATACCTGTTAATAACTTTATTTATTAACCTAATTTACAGATACTTATAAAACATTAATTATATGTTAATTGTTGATATTTTTTCTAAAAGGGCTATATTTTCTACATGACTGGTATGAGGAAACATATCAACCGGTTGAGACATTAAAATTCTATAATGCCCGGTCATCATGGCCAAATCTCTTGCCTGGGTGGCGGCATTACAGCTTACATATATTATTCTTTCCGGAGCAATTTCTGATAACGCCTTTACAACGTCCGGATGAACTCCTGAACGCGGTGGATCAAGTACAATTAAGTCAGGTTTTCCGTAGCTTTTAATTTTTTTCTTAAAGACAACATCTTTCACATCCCCGGCCTCAAAATATATATTATTAATTCCGTTTTTTTCAGCATTTACATAAGCATCGTCCACGGCTTCCTTTACATATTCGATTCCTATAACAAAATTTGCCTTCTTAGCCAGCATTAGCGAAATGGTTCCTGTGCCGCAAAAAAGATCATAAACCAGTTCATTTCCTTTCAAATCAGCCCATTCTAAGACTTTTGAGTATAGCTTTTCTGTCTGAAATGAGTTGGTTTGAAAAAAAGAAACAGGACTAATATCAAATTTTAAATCCAATAATGTTTCATTCAACGAAGGCTGACCAAAAATGAGCTTTAAAGGAACCTGTTCGAGTGAATCATTCATTTTTTGGTTCACTGCCAGATATAAAGATTTTACTTCCTCAAAGTTCTCTTTAATAAGAGTAAAAATTTTATTCAGCCACTCTTCGTTTTCAAAAGCAACAATAAGGATCAGCATAAACTCGCCTTTATGATTGTTGCGGATTATCAGATTCCTTAAAAAACCTTCATGATTCTTAATATCATAAAAAGGCATTCCTTTTTTCAAAGCAAGTTCTCTGACGGCATTCCTGATTTTATTGGATGGCTCGGGTTGCAAAAAGCATTCTTCTATATCCAGAACTTTATCAAAACGTCCCGGAATATGAAAACCCAAAACCGGATCGGAATTGTCATTCTCATGAATAAACCATTTGCGGGTTGAAAAAGTAAAATCGAGTTTATTTCTGTATAAAGAGGTTTCAGTGCAACCCAAAATCGGTAATTTTTCCTGGACCTGAAGTTTCCCTATTCGTTCCAACTGATCATAAACCTGTTTTTGCTTGAATTGCAACTGGGCTTCGTACGACATGTGCTGCCATTTACACCCGCCGCATAAACCAAAATGTTTGCACATAGGTTGAACTCTGCTTTCAGAAAGCTTTAGTATTTCTGCAGCTTCTGCTTCGTAGTAGCGTCGTTTTTTTGAGATTACCCGAATACGGACAAAATCACCCGGAATGGCATTATTCACAAAGAAAATCATATCATCTTGCTTGGCAACTCCCTTCCCTTCAACCGTAGTATCTATAATTTCAACATCAAATGTTTGTCCGTGAAGTTTTGTTTTGCTCATTTAATATGGGTTTAAGTATGGTAAGACATTCGTTCCAAATCATGGAAGTCGCACCCCAGATAATTTTATCCTGTACTTTGAAACAAGGTACTTTATAGTCTTTATTTTTTAACTGTATAATTGTCGAGGATAAAACTTCGGGCATTAAAAATTTATTCACATTATAAATTAAAACTCCTTCAACTTCTTCATCACATAATTTCAGGCCCGGCAATTCGTTGCAAAAGAACACAAAAGGGTAAACCATAAAGCGACTTACAGGAATGTACAACGAACTTAATGTGCCTATATATTTTAAATTGATTTTACTGATTCCGATTTCTTCATCAATCTCTCTGTAAGCGGTTTCCAGAAGTTCTTCACCGGATTCTCTTGTCCCTCCGGGAAAGGCTATCTGCCTGCTATGAGGGCCTTTATCTTCAGTCCGTTGGATAAACAAAACGGACAAATCTTCATTTTTATAAAACAGAATGATACCTACTGCGGCTTCGTGCTCAAAATCGGCATTTAATTTCAACTGTTCATCACGAAAAGTCGGCGACATAAAATGCTGTGCATTCCAGCCGGGGAGTTCAGATGTAGAAAAAAGAGCTTTTAAAGTAGCTGCATCAACCTTTTTGTTCACTACTTGTGGAATTTTCTTAAAAAGTCTTCAACTTCTTTAACACCACCCTGATATACCAAATAGCCATTGTAAGGTTCACGTTTGGTTATTTCGTCATTGATTGGCGTTAACATTAAACGTTTAACTTCTTCCGGATCGTCTGTCTGACCAAGGACCCAGCCTAATTTAATATAAGCTGTTTCAGGAAGCATATTTTCTGCCGGAATAATTCCTTTTGCCATCAGGTCACGACCGGTATCGTAAACGTACATATGACAGAAACCATAAAGAGTTTGAACTGTCATAAATATATGAACGCCTTTTTTAACAGCCCTTTCAATAGCAGGATAAAGCGGTTTATTAATGTGCCCCAAACCAGTTCCGGCTATGATGATACCTTTATAGCCATTGTCAACCAATGAATCAATGATGTCAGGCTGCATATTGGGATAATAATAAACGATGCTTACTTTTTCTTCGAAAAAAGGCTTAACAATTACGCTTTTATCTTTGCGGCGATGATTATAAACTTCTTTGATCGGTTTAACACCATCTTTTCTTGAAACTGTAGCCAAAGGTGTATCACTTAACGTTCTAAATGTAGAGCGATAGGAAGAGTGCATCTTACGAACTCTTGTTCCACGATGTAAAAAGCCATATTCATCGCTGGTTGGGCCAAACATACAAACCATAACTTCGGCAACATCACCATGACCTGCAGTTGTAGCTGCATGGATAAGATTCAACGCAGCATCTGAAGAAGGTCTGTCGCTGGAACGCTGTGAACCCACCAAAACGATAGGAACCGGCGGGTTCTGAACCATAAATGTGAGCGCTGCGGCAGTGTGACTTAAAGTATCAGTACCATGACCAATAATAATTCCGTCTATGCCGTTTTCAATTTCATGTCCGATAGAAATCGCCAGCTTTTTATATTGCTCCGGCCCCATATTTTCGCTAAAAACAGCAAAAAGTTTTTCGGTTGAAATATTGCAAATATCAGCTAATTCGGGAACTGCACCATACAATTCGCCTGGCGAGAAAGCCGGAATAACGGCACCTGTTCTGTAATCAAGACGTGATGCAATAGTTCCGCCCGTTCCAAATAATTTTACATTTGGATTCTTTGCATTAAATGGAAATTCTTTTTCAGGAATCTTGTAATGAGCTTCTTTGTAGCCCATTTCCTGCATCGTTTCAATGGTGCTTACATCAACACCGATATTATAACCGGTTGAAACCTTGATGACAATATGCATATCGTCATCATTTTCAGCTCTGGGCAAAACGGTTCCGTTAAATTCACCTCGTGAAGTTTTAATTTTAGCTTGTCCCCAAACTCTTACATTAAATTGTTGAAGCAAAGCTAAAGCTCTGCCTTTATATCCTTTAAAAACATCATCAGCCATATTCTTATGATTCAATAAGTTGATAAACTTCATTTAATTCTACATTACCAATTGCATGAGGACGAACATTGCCCATCACCCAATCTACTTTCAGCTTAGCCTTTTTATCCTTTTTAGGAATAAATTTCGTTTTTAATAACTGAACTGCATGAATAATTTCATCTTTCGTTTTTGTCTGAAATTTCATACTGTTTAAAATGCTTTGAAAATCCATTTCGGGGTGCAAATACATTTCTTTAAGAATTGGATAAGCCAGTTGTAAAGTATAATGACTGTTCTTTAAGAAGATCATTAAATCATATACTTTGTTGAAGTTAAAATTCTTTTTGATTTTATATTTTCCCTGGATATTTTTCAGGCGATGTGCCAGCAAGGTTGAAATGTAAACCGGGCTAATATTCAACTCATTTACTATTTTTTCCATTAATGGAACCAGATTGTTTCTTAATAAATAGGTATGGGTATCTTTCGGAACATTCCAGTCAATCAATTGCTGAAAACGTTTATTAAGAGCCACCGGAAGATTCTGAGCAATTTTTTCGAGATATTCGTTGCTAAGCGGAATTGGAGCAGAGTCGGTATCGGGATACATACGGTCAGCACCCGGTAATACACGCTCGAAAATAGTTGTTCCGTCGTCTAAAGCTTTACGTGTTTCATTGGGAATTCCTTTGAAAGCCATCATACAGCGCTCCTGAATGTTATCAAGTGCAGTCGGAATATCATCAGCAGGAGCCCAGAATAAAATCACAGCATCATTATCACTTACATTCAACAACTTGTATATCTTTTCATAAATGGCCATACTTACCGGTTCGTCCCAGTCTTCGTCGAAGGTCATGTTGGGTTGTTCGATACAGGCAATAACTTTAAGTCTTTCGCTTATTTCATGAGCAAAACAACGATTAGGTTGTGTAAAATGCGATAAGGCACCGCGAAAATAAGGAATTTTAACCGCTACAAGTTTTTCTCCTTTTGCTATAGCATTATTTATTGGAGAATAAATAAAATCAAAGAACTGAGGATTTATTTCTGCGGATTCTATTTTCCAATTCGCTGTGTCCGAAACTACTTTCAGTAATTCATCGCGCAAATGAAGCAATGACCACTGGCGGAAAGCTTCGTTATGTGTAAGTTCGGGAATCCATTTATTATGCGAAACACCTTTTATTTCAATACGTGTACCACCTTTGCAGCTGACATTCACATCCTGACGGGCTGCCCCTATTCCGGTTCTTACTTTTCCGGTACTACGGTTCAAAAAGCGGATATAATCAGCCACTTCTTTCACTTCGTCAGGGCAAAGCATTTCGGGATAAGTAACTGTTTCAATCAGCGGCATACCCAGACGATCGGTCATATAAACACGACGATGTCCAATATCGCTTACTTCACGGCAAGAGTCTTCTTCAATGCTAAGTTGAATAAGTCTTATTTTCTTTTTGGGCAAACTCAATTCACCTTCGACACCTAAAATAGCCGTACGTTGAAATCCTGTCGGGATACTTCCATCAAGGTATTGCTTACGGGTTATGTGAACTTCCCCTACTACATTTAATTTACAAAGCATTGAGATTTCGAGAGCGATTTCCAAAGCTTCACGATCAATTTTAAATGGAGGAGTATCGTCCACTTCATACGTACAAGTGGTTTTGTGCTTTATTTGATAAACGATTTCCTTACGGGTTTTGAATTCCATAAGTGCTGTTCCATCGTATTCGCCTAACTCACTAAGTGTAGGGCGCATGTGACGGATTACTTCCGCATCAAAATCGTTTGC
>CAZDUU010000024.1:0-9868 GCA_964508675.1 uncultured Bacteroidales bacterium
TTATAATAGCGAATGGATAGTTGTTCTTTATTGTCAAGTTTTTCCTCAAGAGTAAGCGATTGAAAATAATATTCCAGTGATTTTGAAAAATTTCCCTGTGATTGATAAACATTACCAATATTGTTCAGGCAGTTAGAAATTTGCTCATTATTTTTATATGATTTTGCTTTATCAAGCGCATTAAAAAGCAAGAATGCTGCTTTTTCATAATTTCCAATATTCTTATATATAATGCCGTTTAAAACTAAG
This sequence comes from uncultured Bacteroidales bacterium, assembly GCA_964508675.1. Taxonomy (GTDB): domain Bacteria; phylum Bacteroidota; class Bacteroidia; order Bacteroidales; family GWA2-32-17; genus Ch61. The sequence continues at coordinate 250 of CAZDUU010000024.1, forward strand.
AACCTTACACTTTCCTGTTTAAAATCGCCCTGCTGTAATTTATTTATGATAGACTGATTGATTGACAGCACCCGTAAAGGATCCTGCTTGTATTTTTCTATAGATAATTTATAGAGACGGTTTATTTTCTCCTTTGTTTGATTATGAGAGGGGGAATTATTGCTAAAGGTCAGGTCTGGCAATAAAAAGAAGAAAAATAAAATAAGGAATAAGCTATAATATTTATTTAGAGAAGTCATTATATCCAAGTTAAAACCTTGTAAATATAATGTAAATTTATGTTTTAATTTAAAACACGCTGACAAAACATCGAGGTAAAAACTTAATCAAATTATCTTATAACAGTCACCTTGCCTGTAATTTCTCTTTTTTGTCCGTTTCTGTTCTGGCAAATAACCATGCATGTATAAATACCAACCGGTGCTAAAGCATTCCCTTTTACCCTTCCATCCCAGGTATCAGAAACATTAGAGTTTTGGTCAAATTTGTCGGTTTCAAATATTTTTTCTCCCCAGCGGTCAAAAATCAACATCGAAAAATGGTCAGATGAAATATCGTTTCCGGATACAAAGAACATGTCGTTAATTCCGTCGCCATCCGGTGAGAAGGCTGTAGGAATATAAACAACAAAAACAGGTTCTATCTTTATTATTACAGAAACAGAATCGCGACAACCTTTATCAGAAATAGCTACAAGCATGGTCGTATAAGTTCCTTCCTCAAACCGGTGATACGGATTAACACTTACAGAGGAATCACCGTCGCCAAAGCTCCATAAATACATCTGGGCATTCTCAGAATAATTATGATAATTAATTTCCGGGTTTACTGTAGATGCAACCAACGGATCAAAAGTAAACCTGGCCGTTGGTTCCGGATAAACGGTTATCAGATTCGGGTAAGTTATTACTGAACTGCAACCTTCGGTTGTGGTATAATGATAAACAACATCATATGTTCCCGGATTTGTGTAAGTATGAACAGGATTGTGCGAAAGTGAAATATTGTTTTGATCTCCGAAGTTCCACATAACACTAACCGTAGCTCCAGGATTAAGTTCATTAAAATGTACCGTTAATGGCTGACAACCCTGGGTTATGTCTGTATTAATTGTCAGATAAGGAATAGAATTCACACTAATATCAAAGACCAATGAATCAGAAGAGTTGCAGGCATCCGTTGCTATTAAAACCATCTGACTGTTTTCCTGAGGGTATAATGTCAATGGTAAAGTGACAGTGTTTCCGTTCTGATCCATGATATGATAAGGCGGAATTCCATTAGTTATGCTACCATTAATGGTAACAGGATTGCCCGGACAAACCGGGTGAATACTGGATGTAGAATTAAATTCTATCTGAGAGGCCATGGTTAATTTTACACTATCTACATTGCTGCTGCAACCGTTAATATCTTTTACCCATCCGGTGATAACCATTATTCCGTTCGGAGTAAAAGTAAATGTAGAATTTCCCGCCATTCCATTCCAATAATATGTATATGGTGCGGTTCCTCCTGAAACAACCATTGGGATTGACACTTCTGCATTTGCACAAATCTGTTGATTATCAGGCAAAACAACTTGTATTTGTGATGGAGAATTAATGACAAGGCTTGCAACAGAAGAACAACCAGTCGCATCGGTAGCAGTTACCGTATAGTTTCCGGCATGTAAGTTAACGGCCGTTGGTGAAACCTGGCCGTCAACCCAATGATAATTATATGGAGCTATACCACCTGAAATAATAACAGTTGCATTACCATCATCACCATTAAAGCAAGTAACATTGGTCTGAGAAGAAATACTTGCCTGAACCGTAGTTACAGAAATCTGAATTTGTGCAGTATTTACACATCCATTTGCATCTGTTCCTGTTACATTATATGTAGTAGTTGATAGCGGATTAATAACTATATTATTTCCAACACCTAAATTATTATCCCATGTGTAATTTACCCCACCCGATGCTGATAGTGTGGAAGAAGATCCGTTACAAACAGCTAGAAGCGAAGCAGAAGCGGATATGTTTGGTAACGAATGAACAGTTAAAGTATATAACGATGTATTGGTACAACCATTAACATCGGTTCCAGTTACATGATAAGTTGTGGTTGAAACAGGTATTATTGTTTGCGAAATTCCCGTTCCTAAATTATTATCCCATATATAAGTAAGTGCACCAGAAGCTGTCAGCAATGAACTGCCGCCAATACAAACAGAATCCGGTGATGCAGAAATCGAAACAGCAGGGGCCTGATTTACAGTAAGAGCTACTGATGCCACATTTGTACATCCATTTGCATCTGTACCTGTTACATGATAGGTGGTCGTTGATTGCGGTATTACTGTCTGGGAACTTCCTGCTCCAAGGCTATTATCCCAGATATATGAGATGCCGCCTGATGCAGATAATGTTGAACTTCCGCCCATGCATACAGAAGAAGGAGAAGCAGAAATTGAAATATCAGGCGTAGGATTTACATTCACTTCGACTAATGCTGTATTTGTACAACCATTAACATCTGTTCCTGTTACATGATAAGTTGTAATTGATGATGGATGTATGGTCTGCGGGTTTCCAGTATTTAAGCCATTATCCCAGGTATAACTCACACCTCCATTAGCCGTCAGTAATGAGGGGGAGCCATTACAAATAACAGCAGGAGATGCAGATACGGTTATACCTGGTAATGAATTTACAGCTAATGAAACATTTGCTGTATTTGTACAGCCATTTAAATCAGTTGCCGTAACACTATAGTTAGTAGAAGATAAAGGAGTCACATTATGTGTATTCCCTGTCCCGAGACCATTGTCCCACACATACGAGGTTGCACCGGAAGCTGTTAAAACAGAACTTCCACCTATGCAAATAGAAGCCGGTGAAGCCGAAATAGAAATGAAAGAACCTGAATTTACCGTAACTACAACTGAAGCGGTATTGATGCAGCCGCTCGCATTTGTTCCAGTTACATGATAGGTCGTTGTGGAAGAAGGACTAACGGTTTGTGAGCTTCCTGCACCCAAACCATTGTCCCAGCTATATGAACCTCCGCCTGTTGCAGTCAAAGTAGAACTTCCGCCAATACATATTGGAGTTGGGGAAGCACTTGCTGAAATAGTTGGAGTTGAATTTACTGTAACTACTACTGAAGCAGTATTAGTACAGCCACTTGCATTTGTTCCAGTTACATGATAGGTCGTTGTGGAAGAGGGGCTAACTGTCTGTGCGCTTCCTGTACCCAGACCATTATCCCAAGTATATGAACTCCCGCCTGTTGCAGTCAAAGTAGAACTTCCGCCGGAACATATCGCAGTTGGAGATGCTGTTAATGAAATTGTAGGTAAAACATTATTGGAAGTTACATTTACACTACTTATTTGTGTACAGTTACCATTTGTATTTGTGATGACAAGAGTATATGTTCCGGGTTGGTTCACTACAGGATTTAATGTATTTGCTCCCGAGACTATATTGCCGCCACCGATAGAAGTCCATTGATAAGTATAATTTGAACATGTTGACGAACCAGCTGCATTAAGAGAAATTGAAGGCAAACTACAGCTAAGTGTTTGAGGAGTATTTATATTAATTATTGGTGTTACACATCCGCAACTGGTAACATTAACTGTAAACTGATGCGAACAAGAGGAGATTCCGTCTGAAATGGTTGCCTCATAAGTAGTTGTTACTGTCGGAGACACAGTATATGTATAAGGAGAAGCATTGGAAGTACCAAGTACAACGTTATTGGTTATATCTTTTAAAGTAATGGTCATTGAATTGGGAGTAGCAATCAACACATTGTCAAGCCCCCAGTTATCGGTTGAAGAACTTGTAACCATTTGCTGATGCCAGCGAAACATGGTATTACTGGTCTCTGCACCGGATGGAATGGGGATTACTACTTTGTTCCATTTTGTAACCTCATAACCACATCCGGGATAGTAATCTGCTGAAGAATTAACATTGTTCATATTTATCGGAAACATTGTTTTAAATGTAGTCCAGGTAGTTCCTCCATCAATGGAATATTGGACATAAATTGCTTCTGGTGTGCTTCCGCTCATATTGATATCCGGCGATTCGCATGGGCTTGCTGCTGAGTTAACGGAGGCCTGCCTGTAGTCAAAACTGATTACTCCTCCGTTTGAAACATCCATAGGGTTTGTTGTTAATGTTCTCGGACCGGGAGCATTGGCCATCCACAAATAAACAGAACCATCTAAACCCGGAGAGGAACAAACATTGCTTGTAAACATGGCAGAAGCAGTCGCCTGCCAGCCGGCACCCACATTTGATGAATTAAAATTATTATTTATTGGAGCAGATACTATATCTCCGGTGGCAGTTAAAATAACACTATTACCACTGCATATGGTATCGTCACTTGCTGTTAAATCAATATTGCAGCCGGGAGTTCCCATATTATGATATGTTGTAATTCTGGCTTCCCAACCTGGAGATGCTGTACTTGAATAATTATAAAAACTAATCGTTAAACTACCTGTGGAATTACTAGCACAGAATATAGTTGGAGTTAATACAGCTGCAATACCTCCTGTAGGAGTAGGACCTATTCCCACTTTCGTAGAGCCATCCCACTTTATTGAATAATTTCCCATTAATGTTGCAATTTTATTTGCCGATGTAGAAGGACCATCAAATATGCAAACAGAATCACCTTTTTCATACCAGGTATCATAGTATGTGTTGAACATGATAAAATCCAGACAGACAGATTCTCCTGCTGCGGCGGGGTTTAAAGTAATGGTATAATTTGTATTTCCATCAACTCCACTGGCACCTCCTGCATCATAAAACTTATCACCGTCATAAACAGAAACTGCACCTCCGTTGCTAATTAATATATTATTTTGAGAAAAAGCCGGAGAGAAACCTATACTCCAAATAAAAGCTATTAGAGAAATGCCGGATAATTTTTTTATGAAAATGGAACGTTTCATAATCTTTGGTTTTAAACGATAAACAAATTTAAACCAACGACCTGAAAGGATTATATTAAATGTGATTAACGGAAATAAAAGTGATTTAATGGTGAAATTTGGGACAAAAAGATAAGTTTCCGGGACAAATTGAAAATTATAATAAACGGCTTCCCGACGATTTTTTGCTTACAGGAATATATCTCAATGATAATTCAATTGCTCCTTTTCCGCTAGTGGCTTCGGACAGTTGCGACAAATTAATATCATAGCTAATTCCAAATGCATACTGATCCCATTCTAACTGCGTTGAGAGCATTATCGCATCTTTAATCCTATAAAAACAGCCAATGTTTAATGATCTGGACAATAAGTTTCCTGTATATTTAGATGATTCCTGTAAACTATATTTTACATTAGAACCAAAATAATACATTCTAGATGGGCCTTGCATTTGAATAATTAATCCCGGATTAATCTGAAATGGAGTGTTTTTTATTCCATATGACAAAGTTCCATGTATTACAAATCTTATGTACCGGGAATCATTATCTTCCTGAAAACCTGTATTAGGTTTATTTAAGTGAAAAGCGGCAAAACCAACCTGAGCGCCTAAATTATCATTAGAGGAGAGAGTTGCTGCTCCCTGGCCATAACTCCATTGAACTCCGGCACCAAAATCAGGTACTGTTCTTTTATCTGAAACAAAATTTTCAGGGTTTCCCATGGACGCATTGTACGAATAACCATCATACTGATCAGTCCACGTTAAATCACTACCATCAATTTTTCGTTGCATTACACCTCCGATAATTCCAGCTGATAATGATTGCATATCATTTATCATAACCTTCCCCATTACAGCCAAGTTTGCATTTAAAGTATTCAACCTTGAAGTTCCTGCCTGATCGTTTAAAATAACAACACCTATTCCAAGCGAAGAACCTTTATTCCCATCTCTGTATGCTTTTAAATCTGCAGATGCAATGACGGTTGTAAATGGTTTTGAAATACTTTTCCATTGTTGCCTGTAATTTAAATTAGCTCTTGTCTGGTATTGTAAACCTGTATTTGCCGGATTTAATAACACAGGCTGTTCAAAAGGCTGAGAAAGTGAATAATCCTGAGCATTTGATAAATTAGCCGTTAAAAAGCCAAGCAGAATAATTAATATATTTTTTTTCATATTCATTTCTCCTTTTATTTAACTAAAGTTATATCACCTTTAAAATTTTTCACTTCTCCATCCCGCATGGTTAATTTCAGCATATAGACATAAACATCCGTATCCAATGATTTTCCTTTGTATGTTCCATCCCATGAAGCACCGGGGTCATTCGTCTCAAAAACTTTCTCACCCCATCGGTCAAAGATTTTCAAATCCATTAAAACAAGACATCGTCCCTGGACTTTCCACACATCATTATCTCCATCACCATTGGGACTGAAAGCCAACGGAATAAATACCTGTCCACAATCACTATCAACAGTAATCACCAAACAGGTAGTGTCTGAACAGCCATTAGCGTTCGTACCTACAACACAATAATTTGTTGTTTCTGCAGGAGAGGCTTCAGTTATATTACAATTATCAGAACAACTTAAACCCGCCGAAGGATACCATTGATAAGAGTCTGCACCGGCAGCTGTCAGAGTTGTAGAATTACTTAATAAAATCAGCGTATCAATGGCGGTTACAATTAACGAAGGATTTGAATTTACTTCCAGATTAAGGGTTAATGTACTATCACAACCATAAATCGTTGATAAGTTTAATGTATAGATTCCTGATAAAATATAGACATCGTTATTCCAGTTATAGGACTCGCCTTCGCAAATTGAATGAATCGTTGTGGAAGAATAGGTATTATGAACAGGAATGGTTACAGAAGCTGTTGAAGAACAACCGTTCAAAGTTCCTGTGACAGTATATGTAGTCGTATTTTGAGGGCTGACATTCACACTTGTTGTTGTATCACCAGTACTCCATATATAGAACAAAGCACCTCCTGAAACTATCGTCGCACTTCCTCCTTCGCAAAGAGATGAAAAGTTTGTAGTTATTGAAACGTCTGGCAATTGTTTTACAGTCAAATTCAACACATAAATACTATCACAACCGGTATTGGTCACATAATTGTCATAATAGACTCCTGAGGTATTGTATGATACACCATGCCACTGGAATGCATCTCCCTGGCAAATAGTTAGACTATCTGCATATGAATAAGCCGGATTTACTTGTAGAACTAATTTATAAACACTATCACAACCGCTGATTGTGTTAAGGCTATCATAATAAGTCCCGTTGTTTTGATAAATATTTCCATGCCATGAATATGTTTGTCCCTCACAAATTGCATAACTTTCATTATACAAATACACATTATTTACATTAATGCTTATTTGAGCAGTATTTGAGCAACTGTTTGCATCGGTTCCTGTAACGGTGTAAGTATATGATGATAATGGCACGAACGGCACATTATCAACCGCTCCGTTATCCCATATAAATTGGGTTGCCGTTCCGCTTCCGCTTAAAACTACGGAATTTCCCTGGCAAATATTTGATTGGTTAGCATTTGCAATAACTGTTGGCAAAGGATTGACGATTACTGTAATTCGGGCTGTGTCTGAACAATTGTTGGCATCAGTTCCTGTTACAATATATGTTGTTGTACTTGAAGGAATAAAGGACAAACCGTCAACAACGCTATTATTCCAGGAATAATTCACGGCTGTACCGATTCCTGTCAGAGTTACTGAATTTCCCAGGCAAATAGCTGATTGGTCGGCATTTGCATTCACAGTTGGCAATGAATTCACTGTCACCACTACCTGATTGGTATTTGTACAACCATTTGCATCCGTTCCGGTTACAGAATATGTTGCAGTCGCAACGGGCACAAAAGAAACCCCGTCTATTGCACTATTATCCCAAATATAGGATATTGCTGTCCCGCTACCGGTCAGAATTACTGGTACTCCATGGCAAACAACAGAATGATCTGTATTTGCATTTACTATCGGTAAAGAATTTACAGTTACAACAACCTGATCTGTGCCAGAACAACCATTTGCATCAGTACCGGTTACTGTATAAGTATTTGTTAAAGAAGGCATAAACGAAACACCATTGTTTACTCCGTTATTCCATGAATAGGTGATAGCGGTGCCACTTCCGTTCAATGTTAATGTACTTCCCTGACAAACAGAAATATCTGTTCCTGCACTAACCACTGGCAAGGAGTTAACCGTTACGAACAAAGAGTCAATTGAACTATTGAAACCATCATTTACAGTCACATAATACATTGTTGAGGCATTGGGTGTGACTGTTGGATTGGAAGTATTGTCGCTGAATCCGGAAGGATTTGATGCCCAAGAGTAGCTATAAACGCCACTTCCACCACTTGCAAGGACATTAAGTGTAGTGGATTGACCATTACAAATAGTTTGAGAAACTGTATTCGACAAGACCGTTAATGGTCCACCTGTAATTGTAATAACGACCTGATTTGACGACTGGCAGCCCGTTGCATTATCAGTTGTTATCAATGTAAAGAGCGTGGTTGCTTCCAGATTTTGAGTTGCAGGATTGCTTACATCTGCAGTTACTAAAGAATCTGCCGGTTGCCAGGAGTATGAGTAATCTCCGGAACCACCACTGGCACTTCCGCTCAATGAGGTTGTCGTTCCGAAAGGAATGGATTGGTCTGTTCCAGCATTTGTTGTCTGGGTCTGATTTACCGTTACTGATAAAGAATTTGTGTTTGTACAACCATTTGCATCTGTCCCAGTAACATTATAAGTCGTTGACGATAATGGAGAAACGAAAACCGGATTCGTGCTTCCCAAACTATTATCCCACACATACAAAGAAGCACCCGAAGCAGTTATTGTCGAAGATTGGCCACTGCAAATAGTTGATGCTGATGCAGAAACCAAGATGCCCGGAAGTGAATTTACATTAACGGTAATATTAGCCGTATTTGTACAACTATTGGCATCTGTTCCGGTAACTATATAGGTAGTTGTAGATGAAGGGCTTACTATTTCAGAATTCCCTGTTCCCAATCCATCATTCCATGAATACGAATTTCCACCCGAAGCTGTTAATGTTGTTGAAGATCCGTTGCAAATGGTATTCGAAGAAGCAGATACAGAAATGGCTGGTAGCGAATTCACTGTAACAACTACTATCGCGGTCTTTGTACAACTGTTAGCATCGGTACCGGTTACAGCATAGGTAGTTGTTGACGAAGGACTTACGATCTTCGGATTTCCTGTTCCCAGGCTGTAATTCCACAAGTAAGTTGAAGCTCCTGTTGCTGCAAGTGTGGATGAGTTCCCATTGCAAATAGTAGCAGGCGAAGCAGAAATTGAAACGGTTGGCAATGTATTAACCGTTATTTTAATTGAATCTTCAGAAACATGATTTGGCGTATAACTGTCCGTTATTGTTACATGATAAGTTGTTGTTAAAGAAGGATTAACCAAAATTGAATCTGAGGCATTATTGCTTGTATGATTAACTCCATTGCTCCAATTGTAGGTATAAGGGGCCGTTCCATTTGTTGTTGAAGCTTTAATATATGTACTTTCTCCGCTGCAGAATGAAGTATTATTTGCAGTTACAGAGGTTGCCATAGATGGACTCACGAAACTATG
>CAZDUU010000025.1:0-9840 GCA_964508675.1 uncultured Bacteroidales bacterium
TTTACAGGCTGTGTAAAAGACAAATATGACGCTCCATCACCTGTAGTTCCTCATGTTGATTTTACAGCTAATAAAACCATTGCTGAACTTAAAGCAATGTTTATAGGAACAATGGACAGCATTGCAGATGATATTATCATTAAAGGTATAGTTATTTCAAGCGATCAGGCTGGAAATATATATAAATCCATGTACATTCAGGATAGTACAGGAGGTTTGAATATTGCTCTTGACAGAACCAATATTTATACAACACTAAAACCAGGACAAAAAGTTTATGTTAAATGTAAGGGACTATATTTAGGAGCATATGGAGGTGTTGTTCAGTTAGGATTTAACTATGCTGGTTCAATAGGAAGAATACCCAATGCAATGGTTGACAGTCATATTTTCCCTGACAGTTTACCAGGAACAGTTGTATCACCAGCATTAAAAGCCATTTCAGCCCTTTCTGGAAATGATATTTGTACTAGAATTCAAATTGATAATGTTCATTTTGAAACTGCAGGAATTGAATTTGCATCTCAATTATTCAGTACTACAAGCTTAAACTTAGTTGATGACAATGGCAATACCATTATTTTATACAATAGTATGTATGCAAATTTTGCCAGTAAGTTAACTCCCAAAGGAAAAGGATCAATCATTGCTATATTAAGTTCATATAATGGAACAAATCAGTTAATTTTAAACAGCTATGACGATTTAATCAACTGGGATACTACTGCTTATATTATGAGAGATATCATCAACGAACCTTTTACTTCAACTTTTGGTACATTTTCAACTTACAGTGTAAGCGGAACAGAACAATGGGGAATAACAAGCTATGGCGCCACAATGTCCGGATACAATTCAGGTTACCATGCAAACGTTGACTGGCTTATTTCTTCATCTATTAATCTTGATAACTCAACAAATGAAGTTTGCACATTTAACTCTGCAATGAATTATGGCTCAGCCAACGATGGTTCACTAAAACTATATTATTCAACAGATTATACAAGTGGAGATCCTACAACTGCTCAATGGACTGAAATTACAGGTTTTACTTTGTCAACAGGCTCATGGACTTGGGCTCCTTCTGGCAATATTGATTTATCAAATATCAATGGAAACAATGTACATTTAGCATTCAAATATACTTCTACAGCAAGTAGTTGTGCAACATGGGAAATTAAAAGCTTTAAAGTAACTGCATTAAGCCAGGGAAAATAATTAATTATGGGCGAATTTGTTGTTTCTGCACGTAAATACCGTCCCGCTACATTTAAAACTGTAGTAGGACAAGAAATTATTACCACTACACTCAAAAATTCCATCAAAAACAAGCAATTAGCCCATGCATACCTTTTTTGCGGACCACGTGGTGTTGGAAAAACCACGTGTGCCCGTATTTTTGCAAAAACCATTAATTGCTTCCATCCCACTGAAGATTTTGAACCCTGCAACGAATGTGAATCCTGTATTAACTTTAATAAAAATGCACTTTTTAATATTCATGAACTCGATGCTGCATCTAATAACAGTGTTGATTCTATTCGCGAATTGATTAACCAGGTACGCATTCCCCCACAACTTGGCAAGTACAGCGTATTCATCATCGACGAAGTTCACATGCTCTCGAAAGATGCATTCAATGCTTTTCTTAAAACACTGGAAGAACCTCCAAGTCATGCCATTTTTGTAATGGCCACAACAGAAAAACATAAAATAATACCTACGATTCTATCGAGATGCCAGATTTTCGATTTTCGCCGTATTCAGTTAAATGACATCGTAAATCATCTGGAATACATTGCTCATCAGGAAAATATTAAAGCAGAACGTGAAGCACTCATCATTATTGCTCAAAAAGCTGATGGGAGTATGCGCGATGCCTTGTCAATTTTCGATCAGATGGCAAGCTTTTGTGAAAATGAATTAAGCTACGAAAAGGCAATTAAAAATCTGAATGTACTTGATTATGATTACTACTTTAAACTCACCAATGCTTTCCTAAATGGCAATGCTCCCGAAACACTGATAATTTTCAATGATATATTATTTAACGGATTTGATGCCCAGTACTTTATTATAGGTCTTAGCGAACATTTCAGAAATTTGATGCTCTGCAAAGACTCACGTACAATTCCACTCCTGGAGTTAAGCGAAAGTGTTGCTTCCAGATATCAGCAACAATCTAATCAATGCTCCAATGCCTTTTTATATGAAGCATTAAATGTTGCAAACGAAATAGAACAACAGTATCGTACCAGCTACAATAAACGATTTCTTGTTGAGCTGATGCTTTATAAACTTTCAAATATTAATCAGCAAACTTTTCAAAATAATTCACCCCAGCCACAGACTATTACAAATCAAACAACTGTAACTCCAGAAACAAATATCAAAAACACTCCTGTGCCTCCAGTAACTGAAGCACCCAAAACTACATATTCGACTCAGGCCCCAGCAAATAATTCAGTAAACGAACCTGTAATCGTTAAAGAAATTCCAAAACCCTCTCCTACTATTTCCATTAAAAACGAAATTAAGACAAACAACTCTGCTAAAGAAGCCTCTGAAGAAAAGAAAGAAGATGTAAAAGTTATTGAAAACAAAGAATTTCAAGAAGCTGATGCAAAAAATGTATGGAATGAATACCTGAACCATAAACTAAATGACATAAGGGTTAAAAACTTTTATATTCAAAATCAGGAATTTGCAAATTGGGAAGAAAAAACGCTTAAACTAAAGATCTTAAATAAATCGCAGGAACTTGAAATTCGCAAAATTCATGATGAACTGCTACATTTTCTAAAAACAAAATTAGAAAACAATACCATAAAAATTGAAATTGAACAAAGCGAAGAAGAAGTTACAGCAGCTCGTCCCTATACTTCCAAAGAAAAATACCAGTACTTCTCCGAAAAATATCCAAGTTTAAATCAACTTAAAGACCAGTTGGATTTAGATTTTCAATAATTAAGAATTTAATTAACGTTTAAAATAATTTTCTAAACACTACGTTTAGAGCAATAAATTTGCTTATTTTTACCAAAAAAAGCGAGAGCTTAAAAAAAGCCCTCGCTAAACCCTTAAACCTGTTATTTGGAAGAACAAGCATAAATAAGACGTCAAAATGTTTGCCAAAGTTGCCTCAATAATGTTAAATTATACTACAAAAAATGTTAAATCCATTATTTGGATTGCATTATTTTCAATTTTACTTTCGTACTCATGTAAAAAAGATAATTTTTATACCGGAAGTGACAAAGTGCTAAAATTCTCAACAGATACAGTCCAGTTTGACACAGTTTTTACAACTATTGGCAGTGCTACCCAATCTTTTATTGTTTACAACACTCAAAATAAACCTTTAAAAATCAGTTCCATTAAATTAGCCAAAGGAAGTCAGTCTTTTTTTCGCTTAAATATCAACGGAGTTAGCTCACGTGAGGCCAAAGATGTTGAACTTGAAGCAAATGACAGCCTGTTTATTTTCGTTGAAGTAAAAGTTGACCCGACTAATTCTAATAACCCGATGGTAGTACAGGACAGCATCGAATTTCACATAAACGGAATAATGCAAGATATTGACCTGATTGCATATGGTCAGGATGTTCATCTGATAAATGCTAAAATTATTGATCAAAACGAAAACTGGCAGGCGGATAAACCCTATCTGATTTATAACTCCATGTTGGTTGACAGCAATGTCACGCTTTCAATCGCTGCAGGAGCTAAATTATTCTTTCATCATGAATCCAGAATGTATATCAAAGGAACTCTGATTGCAAACGGCAGTTTACAGGAACCGATAATCTTCAGAGGTGATCGACTGGAACACTGGTATGATGATAATCCCGGACAATGGGACGGAATTTATTTTGTCATGGGTAGTAAAGACAATACCATGAATTACTGTGAAGTTAAAAATGCCATTATCGGAATTCAGGTTGACACTTTGGCATCACTAAATCAGCCTACTTTGACCATATCAAATTCAAAAATACTGAACATGAATGCTGCCGGACTATATGCTCAGGGCAGTACAGTAAAAGCATGGAATTGCATATTTGCTAATTGCGGACAGTTTGCTGTGGCACTCACGATTGGCGGTTCTTACGAATTTTATCACTGTACTCTATACAATACCTGGTATTACACAAACCGACAAACTCCTTCCCTGCTTTTAAACAATTACTACGAAGATATTCACGGCAATTACCAGGTTCGCCCATTGGAAAAAGCGACATTTGCAAATTGCATCATTTATGGAAACAAAGAAACTGAAATTGCAATTGATAATTATCCTTCATCACCCGTTTTCAATTACGAATTTAAAAATTGTTTAATCAAAGCAGGAAGCGATCTAAGCACAAATAATTCACAAAACTGGATAAACATTTTCAAAAACGAAAATCCCCAGCTTGTTGACCCGAATGAAAATAATTTTGAGTTGGACAGCTTGTCTTTCTGCATTAACAAAGGTGATTTGAATATCGGTGCACAGTTTATCTGGGATTTCAACGGAAATAGCAGAATCTCAGATAATCAGCCCGATCTGGGAGCTTTTGAATGGCATTAATAAATCAACATAATGAAACAATTATTCTTTTTTATCAGCTTTTTTATAGTTTCAGGACTTTATGCACAGAATGACTCAAACGCATTTCAATTAAAAGTAAATGTTGATATTGCCAGCAGATATATATGGCGCGGGAGTGATTATTTTAATTCACCCTGCATTCAACCCGATATGGAACTTGTTTATAAGGACAAAATAGGAATTGGGGCATGGGGCTCATTTTGCTTTGCTTCACAACCCATTCAGGAAAACGATCTTTTTATTTTCACAAATCTGGGCAACTTTTCCGTTTACATTTACGACTATTTTTATATGAACCAGACAGATACCAACTACTATTTCAATTATAAAGACAAAGAAACGGGTCATACACTAAGTTGCGATATATCATATAAAATTTCTGAAGACTTGCCTTTAAATATTCTTTTATCATATAATTTTTATGGAAATGACACTTTACACAGCACTTACCTTGAACTAAGCTACACAATGAAAAAAAAACCTGTCAGTTTTTTTGCCGGTGCTACCTTTGATAAAGGATGGTATGGTGATGAAGCAGGAGTAGTTAATACAGGCATTCAATTTTCAAAAGAAATAAAAATAACTGAACATTACTCTTTACCGGTTGATGTAAGGTGTATTGTAAACCCGCAGCGTGAAAATATATTTCTGACTGCTATTATTCACTTGTAATTCTTCTGCTATGAAACTAAATAAATCGTCCGCATTAATAGGCATTTCGCTGATAGTTAGCATCTTTCTGATTTATTTTTTATGGGAATTGTGGGTATATGTAATTATCGCAGCCGTAGTTTCCTTGATTTTAAACCCGATAAATCTGAAGCTAAAAAAACTCCATTATAAAAAGTTTTATATACCATCATTTTTAAGGGCAATATTGTTACTTGTTTTCTTCTGGTTTCTGGTTATTTTAATTGCGTCTTCCGTTTTCCCATTAATTGTAAACGAAATTTATAACTTATCATCAATCAATCCTGAAATATTAAACGCCAAAATTTCAGTTCCTTTGGAAAGCATTCGTAAAACATTATATTCTCTAGGTTTACTTAATTCTGAAAACAGTAATCTTTCAAGTTTTGTTGTGGATAAGTTTTTATACACCTTTAATGCGTCCAACATACAAGGTTTTTTTGGTAATATTTTAAACTTTATCAGCGACTTATTTGTAGCTGTTTTTGTAATAACATTTATTTCTTTCTTCTTTTTAAAAGACGACAGACTTTTTTCCCGGACCATTTTAATGTTTGTCCCGGTTAGCTATCAGACAGAAGTAAAACACGTACTTGTCAGTATTAGTAAAATGCTGATGCGATATTTCTCTGGAGTTGTTATGGACATGATGGTTGTTTTTACCTTAGTATTTTCAGGAATGATGATAGTTGGATGCAATTTTAACACATCCATCATGCTTGGTTTAATTTCGGCTTTATTTAACATTATTCCTTATGTAGGTCCACTTTTATCTTTTCTGATAGGGATGTTAGTAGGGTTTCTTAGCTTTATTAATTTTGATTTATACAGCAGTATTTTACCTCATATGCTTTATATGGCGGTTGTTTATCTTTTGGTAAATATTTTAGATGCATCCATTGTTCAACCTTTTATATATTCAAACGCAATAAAAGCACATCCACTGGAAATTTTTATTGTAATACTTTCAGCGGGGATGCTTTTCGGTGTAATAGGCATGATGGTTGCCATTTCAGCTTATATGACATTCAGAATTATTGCAAAAGAATTCTTTTATCAATTCTACATTGTAAAAAATTTGACAAAAAATATCTGAATTTTGCATAAAAGCCATTCATTTTTTTTATTTTTGCAAAGAAATAGAATTTCCAGTTTTTGAGAAAACAATTATTCACCTTTATACTAACAGGCTTTGTAGCACTCTCTGTCAAAGCGCAGGTTGCTGTCAATTTTGTAGCAGATACGACTATTGTATGCCCCAATAACTTTATTCAGTTTACTGATAATTCTGTTGGCGATACTGTTTTCAACTGGCATTGGGATTTTGGTGACGGAATTGTTGATTCTGTTCAAAACCCAACCCACGCATACGCTACTCCTGGTTTTTATACTGTTAGTCTGAAAGCATCAAGCTCAAATGCAACACAGACAAAAGTAAAGACTAATTATATTCATGTTCGCGATTTTCCTCAGGCAGTAATAAACTACTCCGACACAACTTTTTTGCCGACTTACCTGATTTACTTTGTAGGTAGTGTAACTAATAATGACGGATATTTTTATAAGTATTACTGGAACTTTGACAATACAAGCTACACTCATGGAGATTCAATTACAACTCACCTTTTTGAAAGCGATGGAAGCCATACAGTAAATTTAATGATATATGCAGGTGCCGGTTGCAGAGATACTGCCATATTAATTCTAACTACAAAAGACACCTTAGCAGCACCTAATATTTTTACACCCAATAATGATGGTCAGAATGATTTCTTCATTGTAAAAACGAACGGATACAATAACTTTACCTTAGATGTTTTTAACCGCTGGGGCGCAATCGTGTACAGTGTAACAGCAAAACGTCCTCAATGGGATGGATATTCTTCTGCAGGAGTTCAGGTTCCGGCAGGTATTTACTATTATCATGTTACTTCACCGGATGTAAAAGGATATAAATTATCCGGAAAAATATTACTCATCCGCTAAGTGGAGCCCTTTAAGCGTATCATAATCAGCAGAACCGACAAGATTGGCGATGTAGTCTTAACATTACCGTTAGTAGGTTTTTTAAAAGAAAATTATCCGAACAGTGAGATTATTTTCATTGGAAATCATTATACTAAACCCATCCTTGATGCCTGCGAACATATCGACAAAGTTGTGGAATGGCAGAAGGTAAAAGAATATTCATTAAGTAAGCAAATCAGATTATTTAAGCGGTTCAAAGCTGATATCATAATTCATGTATATCCGAACAAACGGATAGCGACTTTAGCAAAACTGGCTAATATTAAATACAGAATCGGAACTTCACACAGAATTCATCACTTTTTTTCGGTAAACAAAAAAGTTAATCTTGGCAGAAAAAACTCCGATAAACACGAAGCCGAGCTTAATCTGGAGCTTTTAAAACCTTTAAAAATCAAATATCCGTTCCCTTCAAAAGATGAATTACCTCGTTTTTATGGATTAACCAAAATAGAACCACTTCCCGAGCGTCTGTACAGCGTTATTGACCGTGATAAATTTAATCTTATACTCCATCCAAAATCAAAAGGAAGTGCCCGCGAATGGGGTTTAGACAGATATGCAGAGCTTATTAGAATCCTGCCCTCCGAAAAATTTAATATTATTATTGCCGGGACCCAGGCTGAAGCTGAAGAAATGGAATTTCTGCTAAAAGTTTATTCATCAAAAATAAAAGACTTAACCGGCAAACTGTCTCTGAGTGAATATATTTCACTTATTAATGAATGCGACGGACTTGTGGCATGTAGCACCGGACCTCTTCATATTGCAGCAGCCTTAGGGAAACACACACTTGGAATTTACGCACCTATGCGCCCTATTTTTCCACAAAGATGGGGACCTATCGGAACAAATGCGGGCTTTTTTGTAGTGGATAAAGCGTGTACTAAATGTCGCAAAAGCCATCACTGCGAATGCATTGAGTCAATTACCTCTCAGCAGGTTGCAGAAGAATTGATAAAACGGGCAAAAGTTGTTATAAAGAATTAAAAGTGCAATATTTTTTTTAACTGTTTTTTCTCTTTAAAAAAGACAAAGCCTAAAAACAATCCCATCCAGCAGGTATTAATCAAAGTCAAAAGCAGTTTTGAATCAACGGAATATAATGTTGTTGCAAAATAAATAACTAAAGCTACTGCAAAATAGAGACTAATCTCTTTTAACGGATAATGGACCTTATAAAAATGATTTCCCCATGCATAAGAAAGAACAGCCATCGCAAAGTAGCAAATCAATGTAGCCCAAGCTGCACCCATATAACCCATTATCGGAATCAGAACAAAATTAAGCACAATGGTTATGGCTGCTCCAAAAACAGCTAAGTATGCACCATAATTTGTCTTGTTGGTAAGTTTATACCAGATGGATAAATTAAAAAACACACCAAGAAACAGATTCGCAATTAAAAGAATTGGGACAACTTTTAACCCTTCTCTGAAATCCTTTCCGATAAAATACTGAATATAATGCAAATACAACATTACCAGCAAAAAGATAAATAATCTAAACAACACAAAATATTTCATAATTACGGCATACATCTCTTTTGCATTTTTCTCTTTCGATTGATTGAAGAAAAATGGCTCAGCAGCAAAACGGAATGTTTGAATAAACAAGGTCATCAGGATGGATATTTTGTAATTAGCACCATAAATGCCCAATTGACGCATTGCATCATTTTTATCCACTATTAAGTATTTAAGCATTGCCCTGTCAAAAGTTTCGTTGACCATACCGGCAAGACCTGCCACTAACAGAGGCAATGAGTAATTCATCATTCGCTTCCACAAGCTGAAATCAAATCTGCTTTTTAAAGTAAAAGTCGGGAGTAATAATACCAAAGTGATAAAATTTGCAATGAGGTTTGACACAAAAACATACCCCACTCCCATCTGAGGGTTGTACCAACTTCCTACTTCGTGTCCCTGCTTAATATAATAAGGAATCCAAAGCAACAAAGTAAGGTTAAGTGCAATATTGATGGCTATATTAATTATTTTAAGCGAAGCAAACCGCCAGGCTTTATTTTGTTGCCTCAATTGTGCAAAAGGGATTGCAGATAAAGCATCCGTAATTAATATTGACAATAACAGCCATAGTAAATAAACTTTATCCTGATAACCGAGAACATCTGATAATGAAGGAATAAAGGCTCCTATCGCAACTATAAAAAATAATGAAGAAAATAATATGGAAAACAAAGAAGTTCCAAAAACATCTTTTTTATCATTATCATTCTGTACAAAGCGGAAGAACGCTGTTTCCATTCCATATGTAAAAATAATAATAAGGAAAGAGGAATAGGCATATAATTCGGTTACTATACCGTATTGAGACGGATTAAAAATATTGGTGTATAAAGGAACCAGCAGATAGTTTAAAAATCTGCCGACAATACTGCTTAACCCATATATCGCCGTTTGACCGGCTAATTTCTTAAGCTGACTCAAAACTTAAAAATTTGTGCAAAGTAACTCAAATATTTACTCAACACCAAAGAAAATAAGATATTTAAATTAAATCTCTCC
>CAZDUU010000026.1:0-9796 GCA_964508675.1 uncultured Bacteroidales bacterium
TAGAAAATTTATAACTTTGCAACCTTATTTGCCCGAATGGCGGAATTGGTAGACGCGCTGGTTTCAGGGACCAGTATTCGCAAGGATGTGCAGGTTCGAGTCCTGTTTCGGGCACAGCAAACTGTGTTGACAACTGGACGGTAGTTTAGTTTCATATTCAGAAAATAAGCCACTTTATAAACAAAATACTAATTTTCAGCTGTTTAAATAATTCTTTTTCATTTTTATCAAAAGTTGAACTTTGTTTTTTCATACTTTTCTAAAAAAGGTTTATTTTTGTTTCAATTAACCTAAAAATCAATAAAATGAAAAAACTAAACTTTTTACTTTTATTTGCCATTACATTATCTTTTTTTTCTTGTAAAAAAGAATCTTCAGACAATGTAAACCAGGATAAAATCTGGGCCGAATATCAGCTTATATACGACAATAATACCAAAATCACATACGTAAGAGCTATTTTCAAGTTCAGCAGTATCACAGGAACTGTACTTGAATTAAAAGATCCTGCTAAAGTCATGTTTAATAACGATTTGCTGTCATATAATCCTACATTAGGATACTATGAAAAACAATATACAACATTAGTTACTACTGGTACTTTTAAATATACTGATTTAGATAACCACACTTTTCAAAACACACTTACTATAACAGATACTGTAGGTTTCCCTGCTGGTTTAGATACCATAGCGAAATCAATTCCGTTTGAGCTTATATGGACAGGCGCACCTGTTAAGGCAAATGAAACTATAACAGTTTGGCTAAACAGCAATGTAGAAGGCGATGCACGGTTATTCTCCACCAATATGATTAATAGTGCCAGCATCATTTTCCCTGTTAATCAAATGTCTCTATTAGGTGTCGGGCCTTATGGTATGTTAGCCATGGAAAGATTATATAATCCGGCTATTTCACAGGCAACCAGTGCAGGTGGCTTAATTACTATTAAATATAAACCAAAACCGATTACCGGAATTCAGATACTAAACTAAATCATTTACCTGTTTTAAAATCTAAATAATAAATGCCCTTTCCGGGATAACCTTCTTTATTATAAAACCATTGGTAAGGAAAAGAGATGGAGTATTGTTTATTTGCTTCTAATTCAACATTTAATATCAATTCTTTTTGATTATTGCTCCATTTGATACTTTTAATATTCGGAAAAGTTTTTTTACCCTTTTTCCCATATGAACAGCCATAAGAAGCATCCATGTCACAATCAAAAATAACCACAATGCTCTTAGTATCAGGACTTACATTTTCATCACCATTAGCAATCGAAGTATGAACATGATACTCCGGACGCTTTTGATTAAACCGTTTTACATAATTTTTTGTTTCCAGAGAATTTATTAGTTCCACTAATTTAGGCATATATGAATCCAATGTAGGAAATTTATCACGAAGTTTATTGTATTGCTGCAAAGAATAAACAACAGTATCTATCCAAAAAAATCCGTTCACTTGTTCCCATACAAAAGATTTTTTTAATTCTGAATCACTTTTATTTGCTTGGTCTTTCAAATACATTATAACACATGAACGAACAAGTAATTCATACATCATTATTTTACAAGAACCATATGCCTGTCTTTTCATAGTTCTTTTTACACACTTATACATTTTATTTGAATTATGCCTTGTTTTATCGTAATATTTATCAATCAATGGGTTACAAAAACTATGATTAAACTCATGAATAATGGTTTCCTGAATGCCTGAAACATATTTACTTTCCAGAGAAAGAGTTGTATCAAAAACCCAAGGTCCCATAACAGAATAATTGGTTTGAGTTCCATTAGAAAATATTAGTTTAGGTCCATAATTTCCACCACCATTTATACCACTTAAAATAATTTTAAAAGTATCCTTACACTCTGTTCCATAAAACTTTTTATACCAATCAAAATGGATGCTTTTAACACAGCTATCAAAATTATTTTCCATTGTGGAAAAAGTTGTTTGATGTTGCTCAAAAAATGAATGAAAATTAGTCTTTTTGTAAAACTTATTCAAAAGTGATAAAAAATATCTGGCACTTTTTTCTGTCCATCTTTTATCCATTTTTTCGATTCCCTGGGCAATATTTGGCAAAAACCGAATGCTGTCTTTTATTTCTATACTGATTGCAAAGCTCATGGGTGCATCATAGGCAATACCTTGTTTTTTTCTGATTTGCTTTGCATATAAAATTAAGCTATCTGTCTTGTACTTTGCAAAATATTTATCTACCTCTTCTACATATTTTATACTCCCAAATCTATACTTTGGCGACATTTCATTATATTCAGGATAATCTGCGAGGCGACAAACAGTACTTAATAATTCTACTCTTTCGTCCACTTTAGCAGGAATAACTGATTCCTGGGAAAATAAATAAGCGGAAATAAAAGCGATGAAAATTGAAAGGAATACTTTTTTCGTCATAATATTTTATTGATTATAGACATTTATCTGGCTTACTACAATTTTAAATTTAGAAAAATCCATTTGATCAGAGATAAGTTCCTGCTCTCCAAGAATTTTTGAAGCTTCTTCTTCGCTCAAATTTTGAGCTTTATAATTAAGTCCGATACCCACATGAGCATTTTCTAATTTCCCTTTTTCAAAAGAAATGATTCCTCCACCATAATCCCAACCAAAACCATAAAATTTCACAGGTTTCCCATTTATTTTGACAAACTCTTCAAGTGGCATGCTCATATAAACGCCTTCTTTAGTTTTCCATCCTGAATTTTCGTTGTTAATTAAAACACTTGTCATAGTTGAATGATTAAGTGTATCTTCCCACATAATTTCAACTTCATTGGCAGAACCTGGATACAATTTAGTTCCAATAGCAAAAGTACCTTCAGGTCCCCAGAGCGTATCCTTTATTACATTATTTTCACCAAATTTTTGTTTCAAATCTGTTAAGTTTTTAACTTTCAATAAATCATCTAAAACGAGATTTGAATCCCCCAAAGCTGACTGTGCTTCATTTTTATCATATACATTTGTTTGATTACATGAATATAAAAGCAATAAAGCAGCAAATAAAAAATAAATTTTCTTAACCATAAATTTCTTTTTTCAAAGATAGGTAATTTATAGTTTAACAATGAATCAATAAATAACAATCTTTGTCTTTTGTATAAATATTTATATTTCTTTACTTATCAAAAAAATGCTGTTCATAACTTTATTAGGTAAATAAGGCTGTTACCATTATTTTTGTGCTTACAATTGTTGAATTATGAAAGGGGAAAAAGATATTCTACAAGCACTTAACGACAATCAAAAACAAGCTGTTACCGACTTCGAAGGACCTTCATTAATCATTGCTGGAGCTGGCTCCGGCAAAACACGAGTACTCACACATCGCATTGCATATATGCTTCAACAGGGCGTACATCCAGCACGCATCATGTCACTCACTTTTACCAATAAAGCCGCTGAAGAGATGAAAGAACGCATTGCAAAAATGGTATCGGCAAAGCAGGCACGCAACCTTTGGATGGGCACATTTCACAGTATCTTCCGCAGAATATTAAAAACCGAAGCTGAAAAATTAAAATATACTTCCAATTTCAGCATATACGATACCGACGACAGTAAAAGCCTTATTAAAAGTATCATCAAAGAATTGCAGCTCGATTCGGAAAAATACAAACCCAACGATATTTATTCCCGCATCAGCAAAGCAAAAAACAACCTGATAACTCCACAGGCATACAAAAACACAAAAGAACTTATTGAAGCCGATGTTCAACGAAAAACTGAGTATTTGTGGCAAATTTACGACGTTTACCAATCGCGCCTTGTAAAAGCTAATGCAATGGATTTTGATGATTTATTGCTCAATACCAATATTTTATTCCGCGATTTCCCTGATGTACTCGAAAAATACCAGAATCTGTTTGACTATTTTCTTGTGGATGAGTATCAGGACACAAATTATTCGCAATACCTCATTGTCAAAAAGCTTTCGACCAAAAATAAAAATCTCTGTGTGGTGGGCGACGACTCACAAAGTATTTACTCATTCCGTGGTGCACGCATTGAAAACATTCTCAATTTCAAAACCGATTATCCCGAATATAAACTTTTCAAGCTGGAGCAAAACTATCGCTCAACCAAAACCATTGTCAATGCTGCTAACAGCCTGATTGAACATAACCGTGAGCGGATACCCAAAGTCATTTTCAGTCAGAACGAGGAAGGCGATAAAATTGAAATTCTAAAAGGCCTCACCGAAACTGAAGAAGCATACATAATTGCCAAAGTAACCGAAGAAATGCACGCAAAGCAAAACATTTCATTCGATGAAATTGCTGTTCTGTATCGCACCAATGCACAATCGCGCGTGCTCGAAGACTCATTCCGCAGACTCAATATCCCTTACAGAATATACGGGAGTTTGTCATTTTACCAACGCAAGGAAATAAAAGACGTTATTGCATACATCCGTCTTGCAGTAAACAATAAGGACGACGAAGCTTTACTTCGAATTATTAATATTCCGGCCAGGGGAATTGGCCCTACTACTATTGAAAAAATTCAGTCCCAGGCTGTAAAAAATCAAATCAGCATTTGGGAAGTTATTTCAAATAAGGATTTTCTCGCAGAGATACTAAAAAATTCCTTTGTTCACAAAGTCACACATTTTTTAAATCTGATTCAGGCCTTATCTGATTCTATTCAAACGATAAGTGCATTTGAATTTATCGAAAAATTAATCCTTCACAGCGGAATTGTCGAAGAACTAAAAACGGAAAATACCCAGGAAGCCCTCACCCGTATAGAAAACATCAATGAATTGGTCAACAGTATCAAGGATTTCGAAGACAGTATTGAAAAGACAATGGAATTCAAGCCCAATATTATTGATTTTCTCGAACATGTCAGCCTGCTCAGTACTATTGACGAACAAAATGATAAAGACAACAAGCAGGAAAAAGTCACTTTAATGACAGTTCACTCTGCCAAAGGTTTGGAATTCGATATGGTATTCATTGCCGGAGCCGAAAAAAGCCTTTTTCCGTTAACATTCGATTTCCGACCCGAAAATAATGTCGAAGAAGAACGCCGTTTATTCTATGTTGCACTCACCAGGGCCAGAAAAAAAGCCTATATCTCTTTTGCAGAACAACGCAATGTCTGGGGCCGTGCAAACAGCACCTCTCCTTCCCCTTTCATCAGCGAAATTGACGCCCAATATCTAAAAATTTCCTTTAAGCTAGAATCCTTTGAAAATAAAATTTACACGGAAAGAAATTACATCAGCCATCAAAATATTAAATCAACCATATCGCTGCCCCAGATTCATAAAAAATTAGTATCTTTGGACGAAATTCAGAAAAAAAATCCTATAACCAAATCAGATCATAACTCATTTGCTGAAATCACCGAAGGAATTTTAGTCATGCACGAACGATTTGGTAAAGGAAAAGTAATTAAAATTGAAGGAACCGACGTTAATGCCAAGGCTCTTGTGGACTTTGAAACAAATGGACAAAAACAATTATTGCTGAAATACGCTAAATTAACCGTCATATAAAATGATCGATAAAAAACAGTATTACAACACATTAAGAGAACCGTTACACCTTCTGGAATACGGTCGTCATGTTCAGGAATTGGTTAATTATGTTAAAGCTCTTCCTGACAAGGAAGAAAGAAACAGATTAGCCGGTATTGTCATTCAGATAATGGCAAATTTTACCCCTTATCAGAAAGAAACTCCGGAATTCAAAATCAAACTCTGGAATCAGCTTGCCCAGATATCCAATTATGAACTGGATATTGATTATCCGGTGGAAATATATAAAACAGAAGATTTTAAAAATAAACGCAATAAAATCAATTATCCGTCAAAAAACACACAACTCAAGCATTACGGAAACATTTCCGAACTCATGGCACAAAAGTTGTCAACGATGCCCGATTCCGAAGAAAAAAATCAAATGCTGATAGAGCTGGCTAACCACATGAAGAAACAATATCTGCTCTACAATAAAGAAGCTGTGAGCGATGAACAGATTTTGAACGATATTCGTTCCATGGCCAGAAACAAAAACATGCTCATCCCGGAAATAAAACTCAATGAAACGCGTGACATCCTTTATAAAAATAAGAAAAACAAAAAAAATCTAAACAACAATAATAATAAGCGTCGTCAGTCATGAGTACATTCATCGTTGAAGGCGGTCGTCCGCTTTATGGGGAAATTGAAGTTCAGGGAGCAAAAAATGAAGCTTTACAGGTTATCTGTGCTACACTGCTCACGAAAGAAGAAGTTATTATTCAAAACATTCCCGAAATTCTCGATGTACTAAAGCTCAACGAACTACTTGAATCTTTAGGCGTTACCATTCAAAAACTGGCAAAAGGGAAATATTCCTACCGTGCTGAAAATATTAATATTGATAAAATCAATTCCGACGATTTTTATCAGAAAGCAGCCAAACTGAGAGGCTCTATTATGGTAGTAGGTCCGCTCCTGGCTCGTTTTGGCTATGCTATTATTCCCAAACCAGGTGGTGATAAAATCGGACGCCGGCATTTAGATACACACTTTTTCGGCTTTGAAAAACTGGGTGCTAAATCAGAATTTGACAGTGAACGAAGTTTATTTTCGGTTAAAGCTACTAAACTTCATGGTTCATACATGTTATTGGACGAAGCCTCTGTAACCGGTACGGCAAATGTCATTCTTGCTGCTGTAATGGCTCATGGAACAACCACTATCTTCAATGCTGCTTGTGAACCTTATGTTCAGCAACTCTGCCGCATGCTCAACAATATGGGAGCAAAAATTTCAGGTGTTGGTTCCAATCTTTTAGTTATTGAAGGCGTTACATCGCTTAAAGGAACTATCCATACTATTTTACCCGACATGATCGAAGTTGGAAGTTTTATCGGTCTGGCAGCTCTTACCCAAAGCAAAATTACAATTAAAAATGTAGGATTTCCTCACCTGGGAATCATACCCCAATCATTCAAGAAATTAGGAATTCCCGTTAAATTAAGTGGAAACGATGATATTCACATTCCGGCATTGAAACATTTTGAAATTGAAACATACCTTGATGGTTCAATTCTCACCATTGCCGATGCCATCTGGCCGGGTTTAAGTCCTGACCTTTTGAGTATCTTTCTCGTTGTCGCTATACAGGCAAAAGGAAGCGTACTTATTCATCAGAAAATGTTCGAAAGCCGTTTGTTTTTCGTTGACCGGCTCATTGAAATGGGAGCGCAGATTATTCTGTGCGATCCGCACAGAGCCATTGTTATAGGGCATAACCGCCGTGTTCTGTTACACGCCATCGAAATGAGTTCACCTGACATACGTGCCGGTGTTGCATTGCTCATTGCTGCACTTTCGGCCAACGGAACCAGTAAAATTCACAATATCGAACAAATTGACCGCGGGTATTTGGAAATTGATCAAAGATTAAATAATATTGGTGCAAATATTAAACGTGTATAAAATATGACAAAATTATCATCATTTTTATTGGCTGTTTTGATTGGTGTGAGTTTCTTTGCTCCACAATCGTTAACCGTTTCAAAAAATTACGGCTATATTGTAACTAAAAAAGATAAAGTTGTTGTTGGAACCGAAATCGGGAACAAAGCTCCTGAATTAAAATTTAAAAATCCCGATGGAAAAGAAATCGCCTTAAGCTCGCTGAAAGGCAAAATGGTTTTAATTGATTTCTGGGCTTCATGGTGTGGTCCCTGTCGTCGCGAAAATCCAAATGTTGTTGCTGCTTATAAAAAATACAAAGATCAAAAATTTAAAAACGGCAAAGGCTTTACGGTTTACAGCGTTTCACTGGATAAGAGTGCCGATAGCTGGAAACGTGCAATTCAACAAGACAGCCTGATTTGGGAAAACCATGTAAGCGATTTACAGTACTGGAATTCTGCAGCAGCAAAATTATACGGAGTTTTGGGAATTCCAACAAACTGGTTGATTGATGGCAATGGAATTATCATTGCAAAAAGTTTAAGAGGCTCTTCATTAGAAGAAGAATTAGAAAAACAGATAAAGAAATAATTGTTCAATGTCTTTTTGCTATGAATATCCACGCCCTGCAGTAGCTGCAGATATTATTCTTGTAGCAAAAAATAGTAATGATATCCAGATTCTGCTCATTCAGCGAAAGAATACTCCATTTCAAAATATGTGGGCTTTTCCGGGTGGCTTTATGGAAAGTGACGAACCCATTCTCAGGACTGCTCATCGTGAACTTCTGGAAGAAACAGGCATCAAAGTAGAAAAATTAGATTTTCTGTGGTATTATGACGGTGTAAACCGCGACCCACGTGGGCGAACCATTGGATTTGCTTTTTATTCGATCCTTGACCATATCATTGAAGCAAAATCAGGTGATGATGCTGCTAATGCCTGCTGGTTTAATATAGACAGTTTACCACCTTTAGCCTTCGACCATGAAAAAATAATTTATGACTTAAAACAAAAAATATTAACATTACATTAATTATCAAGCTTTTATACGGTTAATTACTTTAATTTGACTTAAGTTAAACCCCTTCAATATCTTTTTACTTTTAAATCATAAATATCATTTTATGATGAAAAGAGTAATTGTCGGAGTTGTTTTACTTTTATCATATTTCTATTTATGTGCTCAGCCCTCATCAAAGGTTGATTACATCAGTGAATTGAAAAGTAAAAATGAATTAAAAGGAAACATTAATAATTCAAGTATTGATTCTGCCTCCATCCTTTTTGATGACCTGACGATTGAAATGCGGATGAGTGAGCTTAATTTCCAGACTCCGATAAATCTCGACTACAATAAAGATGTAAAAAAATATATTGAATATCTGAGCACACAGAAATCAGATTTCTTAAGCCATTCTTTATCCTTTGCTTCTTATTACTTCCCAATTTTCGAAACCTATCTTGATAAATACCAACTTCCACTCGAATTAAAATACCTATCTGTTATTGAATCCGGATTAAATCCTTTTGCACGCAGTAAATCAGGAGCTGTCGGATTATGGCAATTCCTGTTACCCACAGCCCAACTACTCAACTTAAAAATAAACTCGTTTGTTGATGAACGTCAGGATCCGGTTAAATCGACTGAAGCAGCATGCAGATATATTGAATATCTTTATAATTCATTTAACGACTGGCAGCTTGCCATTGCTGCCTATAACGGTGGCCCTACTGTCGTAAAAAATGCTATGCAACGAAGCGGTAAAAACACTTTTTGGGAAATAAAACCATACTTATCACAGGAAACTCAAAATTATGTCCCCGCTTTCATTGCCACTGTTTATCTTATGAATTTTGCAAAAGAACATCATATTCAAGCCAGTGACAACAGCATTTATTATCATCAGGTGGATACCGTTATGATAAATCAGCCTCTTTATTTTTCAGATTTATCACAAAAACTAAATATTCCTTTAGAAATTATAAAATTTTTAAATCCCTCATATAAAAACAATTACATTCCTAAAATGACATACCCTGTTGCTTTGATTTTACCATCGGATAAAATTTCAGCATTTATTTCATTGAAACAGGATATTTTTAGCCATGAGTTTCCTCAACAGGAACAATTAAACACCAGTAATACCAAAAAAGCTGTTTCTTATACTGTAAAAAAAGGCGATTATCTCACTAAAATAGCCATTGATTTCCGCTGTTCTCCCGATGATATAAAGAAATGGAATAACCTGAACTCAAATAGCCTTACAACAGGAAGTACCATTTTGATATGGACTCCAGAAAACAAAACCAACTCAGTGAGCATCAGCGTGCACC